>NZ_JBEBPO010000001.1:0-94262 GCF_040395855.1 Herminiimonas fonticola
CGCACAACCTCAAAAACATCAATCTTGATTTGCCGCGCAACAAACTGATCGTGATCACCGGCCTGTCGGGTTCCGGCAAGTCTTCGCTCGCCTTCGATACACTGTACGCCGAGGGGCAGCGCCGCTACGTCGAATCGCTATCGGCCTACGCGCGCCAGTTTTTGCAGTTGATGGAAAAGCCCGATGTCGATTTGATCGAAGGTCTGTCGCCGGCCATCTCCATCGAGCAGAAAGCAACCTCGCACAATCCACGCTCTACAGTCGGCACCGTCACTGAAATCCACGATTACCTGCGTTTGCTGTACGCCCGCGTCGGCACGCCGTATTGCCCTGACCATCCGGAAAATCCGCTGGCCGCGCAATCGGTCTCGCAAATGGTCGATGCGGTACTGGCGATGCCGGAAGATACCAAGCTGATGATCATGGCGCCGGTTGTCGCCAATCGCAAAGGCGAGCATGTCGATCTGTTCGAGCAAATGCAGGCGCAGGGTTTCGTGCGCTTCCGCGTGCAGAGCGGCACCGGCAACGCGCATATCTACGATGTGGATGCGTTGCCAAAACTGAAGAAGGCGGAAAAACATACGATCGCGGTCGTCATCGACCGCATCAAGGTCAAGGCCGATATCAAGCAGCGGCTGGCAGAAAGTTTCGAGACCGCGCTGCGTCTGGCCGAAGGCCGCGCACTGGTGCTGGAAATGGATACCGGCGTCGAACATCTGTACTCGAACAAATTCGCCTGCCCTGTCTGCGGCTACTCGCTGCAGGAACTCGAACCGCGTCTGTTCTCGTTCAACAATCCGATGGGCGCCTGCCCGGAATGCGATGGCCTCGGCCATATCGAATTCTTCGATCCGAAGCGCATCGTCGCCTTCCCGAATCTGTCGCTGGCCAGCGGCGCCGTCAAAGGCTGGGACCGACGCAATCAGTTTTACTTCCAGATGCTGTCGAACCTGGCCGAGTTCTACGATTTCGATATCGACCTGCCGTTTGAAAAACTGCCGGAAGTCGCGCAGCAAGCAGTACTGTTCGGCTCCGGCAAGCAGAAAATTCCGTTTACCTACGTCAATGAAAAAGGCCGCACCGTCATTCGCGAACATGAATTCGAAGGCGTCGTGAATAATCTGCAGCGCCGTTATCGCGAAACCGATTCGATGGCCGTGAAGGAAGAACTGGCAAAGTTCATCAACGAAAAAGAATGCCCGAGCTGCCACGGTGCGCGCCTGCGCGTCGAAGCACGCAACGTTCTGGTCGGCAACGGCGAACAGAAGCGCGCCATTTATGAAGTCGCCGCCACGCCTTTGCGCCAAACGCTGGAATTTTTTGAAACGCTGACGCTGACCGGTGCGAAGAAGGAAATCGCCGACCGCATCGTCAAGGAAATCATCTCGCGCCTGAAGTTCCTCAACAACGTCGGTCTTGATTACCTGTCGCTGGAACGCAGCGCCGATACGCTGTCCGGCGGCGAAGCACAGCGCATTCGTCTCGCCTCGCAAATCGGCTCCGGTCTGACCGGCGTCATGTATGTGCTGGATGAACCGTCTATCGGTTTGCATCAGCGCGACAACGACAGATTGATCGAAACGCTCAAGCACTTGCGCGATATCGGCAACAGCGTGCTGGTGGTGGAACACGACGAAGACGCGATTCGCTGCGCCGACTATGTGGTCGATATGGGCATAGGCGCCGGCGTGCATGGCGGCGAAGTGATTGCCGAAGGTACGCTGAAAGATATCCTGAAAAGCAAGGCTTCGCTGACCGCGCAATATCTGAATGGCACGCTCGGTATCGCTGTGCCGAAGAAGCGCTCGCCGCCGAATCCGAAGAAACAGTTTGTGATCACGGGCGCCACCGGCAACAACCTTAAAAACGTCACGCTGGAATTGCCGGTCGGCTTGCTGACCTGCGTTACCGGCGTGTCCGGCTCGGGCAAATCGACACTGGTCAACGACACGCTGTATCACGCCGCCTCGCGCCATCTGTACGGCTCGCAAGCAGAACCGGCGGCGCATGACTCGATCAGCGGCTTCGAGCATTTCGACAAGGTGATCTCGGTCGATCAGGCGCCTATCGGTCGCACGCCGCGCTCGAACCCTGCTACCTACACAGGTCTGTTCACACCGATCCGCGATCTGTTTGCCACCGTGCCGACGTCGAAAGAGCGCGGCTACTCTGCCGGACGTTTTTCATTCAACGTCAAAGGCGGTCGTTGCGAAGCATGCCAGGGCGATGGCGTCATCAAGGTCGAGATGCACTTCCTGCCGGACGTCTATGTGCCCTGCGATGTCTGCCACGGCAATCGCTACAACCGCGAGACGATGGAAATTCAATACAAGGGCAAGAACATCACCGAAGTATTGAACATGACGGTCGAAGAGGCGCACGTCTTCTTCAAACCGGTGCCGCTGATTGCACGCAAACTGCAAACCCTGCTGGATGTCGGACTCGGCTACATTCGGCTTGGGCAAAGCGCAACCACGTTATCGGGCGGTGAAGCGCAACGCGTCAAGCTGTCGCTGGAATTATCCAAGCGCGACACCGGCCGCACCTTGTATATCCTGGACGAGCCGACCACCGGCCTGCATTTCCACGATATCGACCTGCTGCTGAAAGTGATACATCGATTGCGCGACCAGGGCAATACGGTCGTCATCATCGAGCACAATCTGGACGTCATCAAGACAGCCGACTGGCTGATCGACATGGGACCGGAAGGCGGCGCCGGCGGCGGCCAGATCATAGGCAGCGGCACACCGGAAGACCTGGCGAAAAATCCGGCCAGCTTTACCGGAAAATATCTGGCGCCGTTGCTGAAGCAGAAGAAATCGGCCGCTTGAATACATAGCAGCCCTGGTATTCAGCACCAATAAAAAAGGCGAACTTGAGTTCGCCTTTTTTATTTTCCGAATCCTGACTTCAGTTCGGCAAACCCATCCACAAACCCACGGGTACGAATACAAAAGCAGCCAGATTGCCCAGCAAGACGATGGAGGCGACCTTCTCCGGCTCCTGCTTGTACTGCTCCGCCACCATGAAACAGAAAACCGCCGGTGGCAGCGATGCAAACAGAAACATTTGCCCGCGCTGCTCAGGACTCAGGTTAATGACATGATCAAGCACCCACGCAACGATCAAACCGGCGACAGGACATACAATCGCACCGACCAAACCGATATGCCAGCTTTTCAAACTGACATCCATCATGCGCACACCCAAAGCGAACAGCATCAAGGGGATGCAGGCATCACCCATCATTTTCAGCGCGATAAACAAAGGGGCCGGCAACGGCACATGCACGATCGCAAACACCATCCCGACGAACATTGCAATCATCATCGGATTGGCGAGAAATTTCCACGGTGAGATACGTACACCGTTTGCCTTGCTGCGACCGCTTTCCATGATCTTGATACCGACCGAGAAATACATCAGATTGCACGCCATGAACAAGGCAACGGCAGAGCCCAGGCTATCAGCTCCGAATGCCAGGATCGCAAGAGGCAAGCCCATATTGCCGCAGTTGTTGTAAATCATGGGCGGCACAAAGCTGCGTACATCGTAGCCGAACAAACGCGCCACCGGCCACGCCAGCAAGCCCGAACCCAGAGAAATCAGCACCCCTGCCAGGATCAGCATGCCGTTGTTCGCCAGGTCAAAATCCTTGGCCGCCAGTGCGGTAAAGACCAGCAGCGGACATAGCACCTCCATGCTGATCCGATTGACCGGCGTGATATCGGACCGCACCGCTTCACCACGCAAGCGGGCATAGCCGTAACCCAGCGCAATGATGATGAAGACCGGCAGAATAATGCCGAGTATGCGTTCAAAAATTTCCATTTTTTCCAATTATTCTGACCGCAATAAAAATGCCGAACGGGATTGCTCCCATTCGGCACAGGCATCCTGAAGCGACTTTACTATAGCAAGCTTATGCCGCGCTTACAGAAGCCTATGGCCGCTTGATATCGTAGCGTTCAAGGAACTGGCAACCGTAGACCGGCAGGAACGACGGTATCCGGTAATACCGATCCGCAATGGTTTTCAAAATGCGCTCGCGATAGACCTCGTAGTTGAAGTCCTTGCCATCGGCGTACCAGAAGGTGACGCCATCCTTCTCCAGCGTATGCACAGTCACCGATGAAAAATACGGCGCCAGATCGTCAGGGTTAATCGCGCGGCGATCGAAAATACGTATCGTCTTGCCGGCGTATTGTTTGAAGTCGACATTCAAATCATCCTGACGCGCATGGAATTTCCCGGTACCGAAGGTCGGCCAGTATTCGCCGGCGTGATACGACAGCAAGGCAGCCGGCGTATAGGCGCGCGCCATGATCGCACCATCCGCTGGCAAACCCCTGCGCAATGTATTGACGATGCTTGGCGCTTGCTTGTGAAATACGATGTCGTCATGCAGCGCGTAATCCTTCCACAACGTGGTCGGCAGCAGAATGATCGCCGCCAGGAACAGGAAGTGCGGCACCGAGAACCAGGCAGTCCATTTTGCATACTTGCGCAAATCGTCTGCATTGCTGGTCGTGCCGATGAATAGAAACAGGAAGGGCATGAAGCCCAGCACCCAGTGCAAGCCTATGGTTTTTTCCATCGACAGCAGCAGGAACAGCAGGAAAGGCACCACGAACAGCACGACAATTGCGCCGCGCTGGATCATCATGCCGCCCGAACGTATCAGTTTGACGAAGACCCACGGCGTGATCAGGTAAATCATCATCAACACATATTCGCCAACGGTATAGAACGACAGCTGCGTGTTCTCGTTGCGATTGATCATGTTGAACATCACATTGGTCCAGCAGTTGTTTGCATTGAACGCCACGGTAATGGCGAACAGAGGCGCAGAACATGCAGCAATGATGATCAGCTTGAGCCAGCCGCGACGCGAGCGACACAGATACACAAAGTAGGCAATCGCCAGCAAGCCGGCAAAGTATTTCGACAGTAATGCGCAGCCAAGGAAGATGCCGGCGCCGAAAAACCAGGACAACCTGTCCGACATCGTGCCGCGAATGAAACAGTAGCCGCTCAGGAAAATGAAGAAAATCAGTGGTGTGTCGGTGGTGACCAGATTCAGCAGCAGCGTGAAAGGCAGCAGCAGGAACAAGGTGCCCAGTCTATAGGCAACAGCTTCCTGATACGGCGTCAGCCGGCGCAGCAAATCAACCAGGCCCAGAGCGATCAGGCTCCACATCAATACCGTGAAGAAGCGTAGCGACAGCGGATGAGCAGAAATACTGTTGAGCACGAACAGCAGCCAGCCCACCATAGGCGGATGATCGGAATAACCCCATGCCGGGAACACGCCCCACTGATAGAAAAACGCTTCATCGCCCGTCATCGGAAAATAAGCAGCCAGCCACATCTTGATCAGCAGCGTGATCACAAACGTCCACTTGAAAACCTGGCGCGCACGTACCGGATCGGCACCAGCGTACAGCGAACGTGTTGAATTAAAATTCATTCCAATTCCTTAACTCTTTACCGACAGGACGAGTACGCCTGCGATCACCAGCGATACGCCGAGCACTTTATAAATGCTGACCGATTCGCCCAAAATAAATATCCCCGCCAGCGTCGTCAATACAACGCCGAGCGAAATCAATGGATACGCCATGCTGACTTCCAGCTTGCCGAGCACCAGCAGCCACAAGCCCGCACTCGCACCGAAACAAATCATCCCGCCCCAGATCAGCGGACTGGTCAGCGCCAGCCAATAAACTGAGCGCATGCCATTCGACATCGCCTGCTGAAGGGCCGGCGCCGACATGCCCATCTTCAGCAATACCTGTGCTGCAGCGGTCAGGCATACGCAAAATAGCGCCAGCCCCAGAGCAGCCATCTGACTCATGCCATTTCCCCTATCGATGCCACCAATGCCACGCAGGCAACCAGCACGGCGATGATCCAGCTGGTGCGATCGGTAATCGCAAACAGCAGGGGATCGTCGTGAATTTCCATACGCGCAATTTTCAGCCACAAACGCATGATCCAGAACAGCATCAGCGGCAGGATCAGCCACAGTATTTCCGCATGTGGATACATAGCACCGCCGACCTGGCTATCGATATACAGGGCCAGCAGCATCACCGCGACAAAACCGCTGGCGATGCCCATCGAGATCAGGTACGACAAATCGCTGGTGCGATAACCGCGACCGGCCAGCGCTACCTTGCCGTCGCCGCTCATGAATTCCAGTTCAGCGCAACGCTTGACCAGCGCCAGACTCAGGAACATAAAGAGCGAAACCGCCAGCAACCAGTTGGAAATCACCACCTCGCTGACCAGGCCGCCGGCCAGAATCCGGTGCGTGTAGAGAGATGCGAGAACCAGTACATCGACAATCGCAATCTGTTTCAGGCGCGCCGAATACAGCAAAGTCACCACCACATATAAAACCATCAGGGCGAAAAACGGCAGTGAAATCGATGCCGCCAGCCACAGGGACAAGGGCAGCAATACAAGTACCAGCACGGCGCCGAATGGAATCGTCAGCGTCGCCGCTGCAAACGGCCGCGCCCGCTTGCGCGGATGCGCCCTGTCCGACGCCAGATCGAACAGATCGTTGATGACATACGTCGCCGATGCGCACATCCCGAACGCGATAAAAGCCAGCAGGGTTGCGAACCAGTTTTCACCATCCAGATCGTGCGCCGCCATCAAAGGCACGAACAGCAAGGCATTCTTGGCCCATTGATGCAAGCGCAATGCTTTCATCACCAGTCGCCATTTGAAGGGACGCGGCGGAATGATCAATGCAGGCGTTTGCAGTTTCTGTGCCTGGCTTGCAATACCGGGCGATGCATTGACGACGATGATTTCAGCCGCGCGCGCCCACACGGCAAGATCTGCCGCAGCATTACCGGCATAGGCAAAACCATGCCCGCCGGCATCGGCCTCAATCGCCTGCAGCTTGGCAGCCGATTTCAGATTGAGCGTCTCATCGCTGGCCAATACCGCGTCGAAGATGCCGAGATAATCGGCCACGCGCTGCACCAGCGTACGATCTGATGCACTTGCCAATATCAGGCGTCGCCCGGCCACGCGCTGATGCTGTAAATATTCCAGCAGCGCCATGTTATATGGCAGCAGGGACACATCCAGCTCAACCCGTCGCGCGATTTGCGATTTCAGATTGCCGCGTCCACGCAACAGCCAGACACAGCAAAGGAACAGGTAAAGCGGATTGCGCTTGATCAGCAGCAGGACCGATTCAAATAACAGATCGGTATATGTCAGCGTGCCATCGAGATCGACATACAAGGGCAGCAGCGAGACGGCAGGCGAGCTCGTCGCATCGTCGCGCCCGGAAACGGGCGACGCATGGGACGAACGAGGAAGACTGCCGGGGGAAACGCTCAAATCGCCACCTGGAAACAAGAGAACATTGATATTCTGGAAATGTCGCGTACTGGATCATCTCGATCACTTACGCAGACGAACTGCACCGCATTGATTTTACTGATACTTGCCGATCGCGGCAGGCGCCTGCATTACAGGTGCGCAATTTTCCGTCTTCATATGACGACCGTCAACCACTCTTCAGCCTTTTAGCAAGAGATTCTCTGCGCGCGCGAGCTCTTCCACCGCAGCGCACAGCACCAGGATATCGCCTGCCAGCAAAATCGTTTCCGGCGTCCAGTCCATGCGTATGCCGTCACGCCGCAGCGCAGTCACTTCCACACCCAGGGCATCCAGACCCAATTGCGCCAGCGTTTTACCGATCGCATGCGCGCGCTCAGTCAATTGCACAGAACGCAAGCGCACCTGCAAATGCTCATCCCCGTCCGACACATCGCTGACGCCATGAAAGAAGCCGCGCAAGGATGCATAGCGTTCGCCACGCGCAGTCTGGATACGGTGCACCACGCGACGCAAGGGCACGCCCAGCGTCAGCAAGGCATGCGATGCCAGCATCAGGCTGCCTTCGATTGCTTCCGGCACCACTTCGGTCGCACCGGCGGAGCGCAACTTGTCGAGATCGGAATCGTCGTAGCTGCGCACAATCACCGGCAGCGCGGGCGCAATCTGTTGTGTGTGATGCAGAATTTTCAAGGCGGAAGGTGTGCTGGCGTAGGTAATTACCAGCGCGGCGGCGCGATTGATACCGGCGGCCACCAGGCTTTCGCGCCGCCCGGCATCGCCGTACGAAACATTGGCCCCGGCCGCCTGCGCATCGCGCACGCGATCCGGGTCCAGATCCAGCGCCTGATACGGTATGCCTTCCTCGTCCAGCAATTTGGCCAGGCTCTGGCCGGTACGGCCGAAGCCGGCAATCACGACATGCTGTTGCGCCGCCATGGTGCGGCTGGCAATTTTTGTCAGCGCCAGCGATTGCACCATCCATTCATTGGCAGACATTTTCATCACGATCACATCGGATTTGGCGAGTATCAAGGGCGCGATCAGCATCGACAACACCATGGATGCCAGAATCAATTGCACAATCAGCGGCTCCAGCAAATTCAATCCGCCGATCTGGTTCAGCAGAACGAAACCGAATTCGCCGGCCTGCGCCAGCGCCAGCCCGGTACGCAGAGCCACGCCGAGCGGCGCGCCGAACCAGCGCGCCAGTATCGTCACCAGCCCGAACTTCAGGAGCACAGGCCCGATCAACAGCAACAGAACCAGCCACCAGTATTCGATGACCAGCCGCACATCCAGCAACATGCCTATGGTGATGAAGAACAAACCCAGCAACACATCGCGAAATGATTTGATGTCTTCTTCCACCTGATGCTTGAACTCGGTTTCGGAAATCAGCATGCCGGCGACGAAGGCACCCAGCGCCAGCGACAGTCCCGCCATCTCGGTAATCCACGCCGCACCGAGCGTGATCAGCAACAGGTTCAACATGAACAATTCCTGCGAACGCCGTTTGACGACGAGGCGGAACCAGCCGCGCATCACCTTGTGTCCGACAAACAGCAACAGCATCAGGACGACAACCGCCTTGCCGGCCGCCCATCCCAGCGTGACAACCAGATCGCCCTTGGGGTTGGCCAACGCCGGAATCAGGATCAGCAAAGGCACCAATGCGAGATCCTGAAACAGCAGGATGCCTATGCTGCGACGGCCATGCTCGCTCTCCAGCTCCAGCCGCTCCGTCAATACCTTGGAAACAATGGCGGTCGATGACATGGCCAGCGCGCCGCCGACTGCGAGCGCTGCCTGCCAGCTGATGCCGCTCAAACGACTGGAAAGATGCGCGACCAGCCAACCGAATATCATCGTCAGCACGATCGTCAGCAATACCTGCGCCATGCCGAGACCGAATACGGTACGGCGCATCGCAGACAATTTGGCCAGCGAAAATTCCAGTCCGATGGAAAACATCAGGAACACCACGCCGAATTCGCCGAGCGCATGGGTGGTTGAACTGTCTTCCGCCCAACCCAACGTATGCGGTCCGATCAAAATACCTGCCACCAGATAACCCAGCATCGGCGGCAAATGCATGCTGCGGAAGGCGACCACACCCAAAACCGCCGCAGCAAGCAATAGGAGTGTAAGTTCCAAAGGGGAGAACATAGTTGTGACCGGCTGGTTTATGCGGAAATGTGCGCAGAAGAATCAAAACATATTTTTGTTCTGTCTGGCAGGTTTTTTGCTTTGTGAATTCGTTTATACTTTCAACATGAGTGTACCCCATGCCAAAAACCCACCGGCAACTTTTGATGCCAAGAGCGCAACGCGCGCGCTGCAATTTGCACGCGACACCTTGCAAATCGAAGCAGATGCCATCCTTGCGCTGAAACAGCGCATCAGCAATGAAACCGGCGAACAATTCATTCAGGCCGTCTCGCTACTGCTGAACTGCAAAGGCCGCGTGGTGGTATCCGGCATCGGCAAGTCCGGCCATATCGCCCGCAAAATCGCCTCCACGCTGGCCTCGACCGGCACACCAGCCTTATTCGTTCATGCAGCGGAAGCCTCGCACGGCGATCTGGGCATGATCACAGCCGACGATGCGCTGATTGCGATTTCGTATTCCGGCGAAGCCGGTGAACTGGTTGGCATCGTTCCCATCATCAAACGCATGGGCGCAACCCTGATCACGATCACCGGCAATGACGATTCCACGCTGGCGCAACTGGCCGACGTACATCTGAACGTCAGGGTCGACAAGGAAGCCTGTCCCCTGAACCTGGCGCCAACTGCCAGCACCACGGCGACGCTGGCCATCGGCGATGCACTCGCGGTCGCCCTGCTCGACGCGCGCGGTTTCGGCGAAGAGGATTTCGCACGCTCGCATCCGGGCGGCGCACTGGGTCGTCGCTTGCTGACGCACGTACGCGATGTGATGCGCACCGGCGACGCGATTCCAACCGTAGCCGAAGATGCCAGCCTGTATGCCGCACTGCTGGAAATCAGTAAAAAAGGCATGGCGATGACAGCCGTGGTCGATAGCAACGGTCGCGCCATCGGCGTCTTCACCGACGGTGATTTGCGCCGCCTGATCGAGAACCAGCGCGACTTTTCCACACTGTCGATTGCGGAAGTCATGCATGCGAACCCGCGCAGTGTCCAGCCGGAACAGCTGGCGGTGGATGCAGTCGAAATGATGGAAGAATTCCGCATCAACCAGCTGCTGGTAACGAATGCTGACGGCAAACTGGTGGGCGCCTTGCATATTCACGATTTGACCCGCGCGAAAGTAATCTGATGAATTCACCTACAGATTCTGCCGCCGACTCTGCAACTGCGGTATCCGCCGCATCAGCCCGCGCCGCGAATGTGCGGCTGATGATTTTCGACGTGGACGGCATTCTGACGGATGGCAGCCTGCATTTCGGCGCCGATGGCGAAGTCATCAAAACCTTCAATGTGCTCGATGGCCACGGCATCAAGCTGCTGCAGCAATCCGGCGTCGCTACCGCCATCATCAGCGCACGCCAGTCGCCCATAGTGCTGCGCCGCGCCACCGATCTCGGCATCCATCATGTGTTCCAGGGCATACACGACAAGCGCACTGCATTTGAACAATTGCTGACGCAAACCGGGGTAGCCGCTGATGCCTGCGGCTTTGTCGGCGACGATGTCATCGATTTGCCGATTCTGTCGCGCGTCGGCTTCGCCGCCAGCGTACCGAATGCGCACCCTGAAGTACGTACACGCGTGCATTACGTGACGCAAGCAGGCGGCGGCCGTGGCGCAGCACGCGAATTATGCGATTTCATCCTGCGCGCACAAGGCAACTACGAGGCGGCACTGGCGCCGTACCTATCGTGAAAAGTGCCAGTTCCGCCAACGGCGTGCGGCTGATTGTACTGATTGCACTCAGCGCAGCCCTGGCGCTCGGCAGTTTCTGGCTGGTTGAAGTCATGCAGCGGCAAACCGAGGATTCGCTGCCCGCACGTACGCGTACGGAACCGGATTTTTATGTGGAAAAATTCAATTTCGTCCGCATGGGAAAAACCGGCGACGCCCGCTACAACCTGACAGGAACCGAGATGAAGCATTATCCTCAGGACGATTCCTATCAGATACAGAATCCGGTCATGCACAGCTACAGCCTGAACAAGCCACCCATGGTGAGTCGCTCCCTGCGCGCCACCATTACCAACAACAACAGCGAAGTGCATATGTACGATAACGTGCATATCGACAGACCCGCATCCGCCACTTCCAGACACTTCCAGCTCAAGACTTCGTATCTGCTGCTGCTGCCGGATGACGATGTGATGAAAACGCCGAAACCGGTTGAAATAAAAGTAGGTGAATCGGTATTAACCGGCGCCGGCATGTTCGCCAACAACGCCAGTGGTGAATTCAGTCTATCCAGCAATGTAAAAGGCCAGTATCAGTCGCCCATCGTCACTCGTTGATGATGTGACCCGGCTTTTAATCGATCGATTTTTTAGAAAACGCTCATGAAACGATTACTACCTGCACTGCTGCTTCTCTCAGGCATCTGCGCCATGCCTGCCGCGCATGCCGAAAAAGCCGACGCGACCAAACCGACCAACGTCGAAGCCGATCAAATGCAGTACGACGACGTCAAGCAGATCAACACCTTTATCGGCAACGTCGTATTGACGCGCGGCTCGATCCTGATGAAATCCAACAAGATGGTCGTTACACAAGATCCTGCCGGCTATCAGTTTGTCGTCATGTACGCCGCCCCCGGCACGCTTGCCAGCTTTCGCCAGAAGCGCGATGGCGGCCCGGACCAATGGATAGACGGCCAGGCCGAGCGCATCGAATACGACGACAAGAATGAAATCATGAAACTGTTTTCCAAGGCACGCATGCGCCGCCTGGAAAACGGCAAGACCACGGATGAAGTCAACGGCGAATACATTTCCTACGATACGCGCGCCGAATTCTTTACCGTCCATAACACTGCAAGCGGCGACAGCAAACCCGGTGCCGGCCGCATCAAGGCCATCATCCAGCCGCGTGCAACAGATACGACAAAGGCCCCATAAGATGTCGAGTACGTTGATAGTCAGCGGCCTGCAAAAAAGCTATGGCGCACGCCAGGTGGTGCGCGATGTCGCACTACAGGTTGAGAGCGGTGAAGTGATCGGTTTGCTGGGCCCGAACGGCGCCGGCAAAACCACTTCCTTTTACATGATCGTCGGACTGGTGCCATCCGACGCCGGCCGCATCGAACTGGATGGCGTCGATATTTCACGCCAGCCCATCCACAAACGCGCCCAGCTCGGCTTGTCCTATCTGCCGCAGGAAGCCTCGGTATTTCGCAAACTGAGCGTGGAAGACAATATTCGCGCAGTACTTGAGTTGCAGCGCCCTAATGGAAAAGCCTTAGGTAAAGAGCAGATTGAGCAACGTCTGGATACCCTGCTGGCAGATCTGCAAATTGAAAAGCTGCGCGAAAATCAGGCCCTGTCCCTGTCCGGTGGTGAACGCCGTCGCGTCGAAATTGCCCGCGCACTGGCAACCAATCCGCGCTTTGTTTTGCTGGATGAACCGTTTGCCGGCGTCGATCCGATTGCCGTGATTGAAATTCAGCGCATCGTGCGCTTTCTGAAAGAGCGCGGCATCGGCGTCCTGATCACCGATCACAATGTACGCGAAACCTTGGGCATCTGCGACCGCGCCTACATCATCAACCAGGGCGCCGTGCTGGCCAGCGGCCGGCCGGACGACATCATTGCCGACGAATCGGTACGCCGTGTCTACCTGGGCGAACACTTCCGCATGTAACTGCGGAAACAAGACAAAGCCCTATGAAGCAATCCCTGCAATTACGCGTTTCGCAACATCTGGCATTGACGCCGCAATTGCAGCAATCGATACGCCTGCTGCAATTATCCACACTGGAATTGCATCAGGAACTCGAACAGATCCTGGCCGACAATCCGCTGCTGGAACGCACCGACGACCCACTGGACCACGCCATTCGCCTGCTGGCTGATGGCGCGATCGGCGCTGCCGGCACTACGCCGGAAGGCGCCAGCGTCGAAGCGAATGCGCAAACGCCGGAAAGCGACACCAGCTTCGATACTCCCGAGCCGGCAGAAGCATCCAACGGCGATGCGGAATGGAGTTTCGACGATGTGGCGCGCACCTCGAAAGCGCCGGAAGACGACGATGCGCGCCCGCAACTGGAAGCGCACGAAACCACGCTGCGCGAACACTTGCTGGAACAGATGCGCGTCACCGTGCGCGAACGACGCGATCGGGCATTGCTGGAACTCATCATCGATGCGCTGAACGACAACGGTTATCTGGAAGAAGAGCTGGAAGAAATTCACGCACGCCTGCCGGAAGAACTCGAAATCGAACTGGAAGAATTGCAGATTGCCTTGAATCTGCTGCAAAGTTTCGATCCACCTGGCGTCGGCGCACGCAATGCATCCGAATGCCTGGCATTGCAAATCAAGCGCATGCCCAAAGTAGCGATGGTCACGCGCCGCATGGCGCTCGCCATTGTCGAACATCATCTCGGTCTTTTCGCGCAGCGCGATTTCAACAAACTGCGCAAGGCGCTCGATTGCGACGATGAAGACCTGCGCGAAGCACAAGTCATCATCAAGCAATGCAATCCGCATCCAGGCTCCACCTTTGCCACCGACACTTCCGATTACGTGGTGCCCGACGTGATCGTCAAGCGCACACGCAACGGCTGGCAAGTCATGCTCAATCACGACGTCATGCCGCGTCTGCGCGTCAACAGCATGTATGCCAATATTTTGAAGCAAAGCAAGGGCGAAGGCTCGCTGGGCTCGCAGTTGCAGGAAGCCAAGTGGCTGATCAAAAACATGCGCCAGCGCTTCGACACAATCTTGCGTGTATCACAAGCAATTGTGGAACGTCAGCGCAATTTTTTCTCGCACGGCGCCGTGGCGATGCGACCGCTTGTGTTGCGCGAAATAGCTGATACACTAGGTTTACACGAGAGCACCATTTCTCGTGTAACGACGCAGAAATACATGCTCACCCCGCATGGCATGTTTGAACTGAAATATTTTTTCGGCAGCCATGTTGCAACAGAAACAGGTGGTGAAGCATCGTCAACTGCGATACG
The DNA here is from genome assembly GCF_040395855.1 of Herminiimonas fonticola. GTDB lineage: Bacteria > Pseudomonadota > Gammaproteobacteria > Burkholderiales > Burkholderiaceae_D > Oxalicibacterium > Oxalicibacterium fonticola_A. The sequence continues at coordinate 14,507 of NZ_JBEBPO010000001.1, forward strand.
CGCACTGATCAAGCAACTGATAGGAGCTGAAAACCAGAAAACGCCATTCTCTGATAGCAAGATCGCAGAAATGCTGGCGGAACAAGGTATGGTAGTGGCGCGACGTACCGTTGCAAAATACCGTGAAGCCTTGAAAATCCCACCAGTCAATTTGCGCAAGTCGTTGTAGAGCTCGTCCTTAGTAGTTTTTGTTATACCTTGCTGTGTTCATGGCCAGGTAAAGGCATGAACCTCCAGTGAATTATCATAGGAGCACTGTATGAATCTCACAATCAGTGGACATCACCTCGAATTAACCCCAGCCATCCGCGAATATGTACAAGGAAAACTGGAGCGCATCAAACGACATTTCGATAACGTCATCGATATCGCAGTCATTCTGACTGTAGACAATCTCCCGGAAAAAGAAAAACGCCAAAGAGCAGAAATAAACTTGCGTGTGAGAGGCAAGGATTTGCATGCGGAAAGCATTGCAGATAATTTATATGCGGCGATTGATACCTTGATCGACAAACTCGATCGACAAGTCATCAAATACAAAACCAAACAGCAGGATCATCAACATGATGCAATCAAACGATTGCCGGATGAATCGGATGCTGTTGCGTCTTAAGGCGCAATAATCAGACTGAGAGAATCGGTCGCTAAAAATGAAGGGCGCAAATTGCGCCCTTTTTTATTCTTTCAAGAATAGTGCATATCACGATAATGATTCTTACTTTTCGCCGCCAACTTCTTCCAACATAATTTCAATTCTCAGCTGGCTTTTAACCGGAATGCCATCAACTTCTCCCGGATTAAATTTTAACTTTGAAAATTCATCAACAACAGTTTTTTGGGCCACTTCCGGCAACAATGAATTTTCTACAATCACTCTATCCACATCACCATATTCACTAATCAACATGAGTAATGTAGCTGCCTGCGATGGTACGTCCGGCACAATCAACATAAAGTCAGCAGGAACATCACGAGCGACTAACGGTCTTTGCGTCAAATCTTTTACTGCAAAATAATAAGGCCTGACAGTCTTCAACAGAGGGGAAATCGAATCCTCTCTAGGTATCTTCTGATGATGTTGAGAAGAGCTCAAGCGTACGGCTTTGTCAGCTACAGGTATCGCCCTACGTTCCGTGTCATCGACTGCTTGTGCCACTGAAAATGCGGCATCTTTTATGTTCATGTCGACAACCATCACTCGCCCGACAGGAGCAGAAACTGTTAAACCGGCCTGCTCCGATTCAACCACTCCTCCGAAAAAAATTACAACGATCAGGCCGCAATGCACCAACAACGACAATCCCAACGCCAGCATCTGACAAGGTGAATACCGCAGCGCGTGTATTTTTACCAGAAGAGGATATTCACCCAATCCATGCATTGCACTCTCTAATCAATAATCAACTCGCGCCATGAAACACGCCGGGCGCCATTCCCGCTTCCAGGGTTGGATGAAGGATCATCAAAAACGGTAATGTTGCCACCTGTATCCGTTACCAAGGTAATTGTTTTTCCTGTGGTCAGTTTCAGTGTTTTCAAACCTGCAACCAATCCCGAAGATCGCCGCCCCGCCACATTGCCGCTCGCACCTTCGACATATTGTCCAGTCTTGAAATCCAGCGAATAAATCCATGCATTACCACCAGGCGTACACGCGTTACCTTTAGGGACATTACCCGCCACTGTCAACAAACCCAGTTGCTGCTGCATGTCGACATTCACACGCTCACCGGGAGACTTGTTACCAGGGTTAAGATCCATGTACCAGCCTGATTTAGCAGCCCAATCGACTGGATTAGTTGACGTCGTACGCGTAGAGCCGTCTGCACTGGTAGTCAATGTCTGCTCTACCAGCACTCCGGCCGTACGAACCTTACCCAAACCGGTCTCAGTCAGGTTGTCTTTCAGCGAATAAATCGACTGAATCGAGTAATCAGTTACATCGGAAATACCCAGATAACGTCCAGTTGCGATGTTCACCACGGCATGGTTAACACCAGCCGTAGTAATTTCGGTCAGCTCCGGTTTGATCGTGACAGGCTGTATACCGATCGGAGACACATTGCCCAACTCTGCCAGCAAGGTGACCTTGTTCCCAGCCGGCGCTATCCGGTCATCGGGATCGAAGCGCCACACATTGCCGAGCAAATCACCGCCGTAGAAACGCTTGGCACTGTTATCGCTGGTACTGTCAATCCATGCGTTTATTTTTGCCAGCCCGCTTGGCGTACTTGTGTCCCCTGCCGTGGTATCGAGTTTTGAAAGAAGTACCCCGGTATTGGCATTCAAAACATACAGATGGCCTTTTCCATCGCCACCGTCCGCATGATTGTTGTAGCCTGACGTGAATACCACCACCCATGTACCATCAAGACGCTTGGTGATCACCGGATTACCGAAACTGTATCCAATATCCGCATCATTACTCACGGTAAAATTCCACAGTGCTTTCGGATTGGCAGGGTCTGTAATATCAAGCGCGTAATAACCCTTACCGCCGGCGTTCAGGCCACCGACCAGAATGCTTTTCCAGTCATTTTTCCCGCATGCCGCCGTTGGTGCGTTAGGGCAGATATCTCCTGCAGTAGGCGCTCCATCCACATAATATTGATGATTGGCGGCATAGTTCTTGTCTGCCAATTTATAAAGATTGGGCAATACCATAGGCGGGATGTACGCCCACTTTTCCGTTCCTGAGTTGGTCTGGCCAATCGTCGCATCGAATGCATGCAACATGCCATCATTTGCTGCCACATAGACCATAGCCAGACGATCCTTCATCCCGGCTTTGAAAGCGTCGTAGTTGTCGTCAACATAGGCAAAGGGCGGCGCCTTCACATAGACAGGTTGCGAACCAATCATGTCGCCCAAAACATGTTCGCGATCTCGATATATCGGATTGGCATTCCCGGCCTGATCTTCATAACCGGTCTGACCGCGGATGAACTTCAACAGATTTTCCCCAGGGATCAAATTTTTCTGACCTTCGCTCAAATTCGGACCGTTGATCGAATCGCTGCACTGCGACAGCTTCACTGCAGGTGAGCAGATATCATTGAAATAGGCTTTTTCATCCGCGGTCAAATTGGCCCAGGCAAATGTTTTCAGCTTGTTCGATGCAGACCCATTGAATGTATAGATGGTTCGTGTATCGGTAGTAAGATCTACTTTCAAATCCAGTTTTTGCTGTGCTGACCAGCTAGCCTCATCCGCGATTGCGCCGGTACTCGGATCGATCGTTTTCGCTTTGAGATCGCCATCCCAGAACGATGTGCGATACATCGCAAGGAAGAGGAAATTATCGGCTTCAACCGGTTCCAGGTTACTGGTCGCTGCTGCTGCACCGGAACCATCTCGTACCTTTGCACTCGTCAGCGCCTTGGTAATGCCTTTCACCAGAGAGTTGGGTGTTTGTGCGCTGAAATAGGTGCCGCGGCCATTGACAGCGGCATGCCACAGGTCGTCGATTCGCGACGGCCCATCATCACTGATCGGATCGGGCCAGTTATCAGGGCCAGTTTTGATTGCATTAAAGCGCGTCGAACCGCCGCTCAGATAATCTTCCGAATAATCAAGCACCCCGTTTACTCCCAAACCGAGCGTAAAGGTCGTCATGTGCTGCGAACCCTTGTTGTCCGCACCGGAACCGAGCACATTGTTTTCACATACATCGGTACCCGCGCCCAATGCACCCGTGCAGTTCCCCAGCGCAGAAGTACGCAGGTCGGTGTTGTAATAGTATGCCGCCACGTCAGCTAGCGAATTGGAAACCCCTCCAGTCGTCACGGAATTGGTGGCGCTGCTGAAGGCGGTTGCCGTGATGCTCATTCCGCCGGATTTCGCTACAACCGGTGTGTAGGTAATAGCGCCGGCGCTTGTGGGCGCCTTGATCGTAACAACGCTGCCAGAAACCGTAGCCGTATAACCATTCTTGCTGATCTTGTCTGCGATTCTGGATGCCACATCCCGAGTGCGATCATCGGAGTTAGTGGCACCTGACATGATTTCCTGACCATTCACCTTAATGCTGGTCACCTTCGTATCGCCAGAGCCGCTAACGGTGAGTGTAGTCGTTGTATATGTGACGCTTGAAGTAACGGTACCGTCATACATGGGGCGCAACTCACTTGCATCCTGATTACCCACACTGTTGCCGTCCAGATCTTTCGGTACATAGCTACCTGTTTCCTCGTTATTATTCCAATAACCATCCGTCGACAGAATCGTAAAATTCTGCTGGCACGAGTACTGCACCGGATCATCTGCACCTGTCAGTAGTTTGCCTGCATAAATCAACCCGGCCTTCGACAAGGCTGCACGCAAGGGCGTCCAATGCGTAGGATTTGCCTTGTACAGCTTTGAGTAAAAACTGGCTTTTTGCGTAACGTCGAAATCGGCAATTTTCAGGAAATCATTACTGGTCGAACTGGTGCCGGTATAACCGATTGTCGAATAACCGACACGATAACTGTCACTCACATTTTTAAAAGCCAAACCGGCCGAGGTTTTCATCGTCAGCATGCGGGTACGGTAATAGCTGTACCAGTTGGCGAAATTTGTCCTTTCGTCCGAATTACCAGCACCTGAATTACTGTTCACCGTATGCTTGGTAAATACGCTTGATGTAGTACTGGTACTGGTATTGCACTCTGTATAGAAAGTAGAACCAGTTGTTTTTACATTACCCGAATTATCATATTCAAAACCAAGATCACTGGTTGTACCGGAATACGTGTAATAAACGCTATTAGTCAAATTGCTTGTGCCATTCGAAGTATTAAAACCATCGTCCCAAGCGTTAGTAAAACTGGCATCAGGAAAACTGGTGCCATCCGCTTTTACTGGCGGAGCATAGGGAGTAGCCGGGTTGTAATACATGCCATTGCAATGCTTGCTCTTCGCGCCGTATCTGCTACTACTGAAATTTGCAACATCCGGGGAATAAGTAGAATCCATACTTCCCGAATCGTCGAGAATGAACATGACGTTTGGCTTGACCACATCGGTCGACGAAGATGCCAACGGTGCATTGGCGATATCTGTTTCGGCAGCATGAACTACATGCCCGAAAAACATCAATGCCATCAACATTATTGCGGATCGAACGCTACAGGAACGGTATTTCATTTTAATCTCCGGATATTGCTATCGGCTTGTAATCTGGCCCACTTCTTTCCTGCCTTCCACAAAAATGGAAGTGCTAGAAATGGATCATCGTTTCGACAAAACTGACCGTATTTCTCGGCCCCTTTACCCGCGAAATAATGCGATAGTAAGGACCTGGCAATGGCTCAAACCGCTTGTCGTCGCCATACTTCAGCTCCCCTCTTTTAGGGCTGGTGGAACTGCCGGATTGATAAGTCACGCAAGTGTTTCCCACATTATTGGGATCAGTCTCGGTCTGACATAGCCGATGAATGATGTAAGCAACGGAGTTGTCGCCCACCGTTATTGCCGGCGCTGGTTTGACACATACAGAAAACGCAAGGCCGCTGCAATTGTTGTCATCCCAGTCGACAGCAGGTACAGTCGCGGCGCTGTGACTATTGGTTGGATCAAGCGTAGCCTGGCTCGTTGCGTAATATCCTGCGGCGGCATTATTCACGTACAAAGCGGCGTCGCCATTCAACGGCGTCAACCAGCCAATTGCGGCCTCTGCTCCCGCATCGCCAGCCAGAGTTGCCCCTTGCTTGAATGCCAGGTTGCCGGCGACCATATTGCCGGTATTGACTGAACGTACCAGACCTATGCCGGCGAGGGTCATCGCAACCAGAACGATCAATGCAATCAAAAGAACGACGCCTTGCTGACGATGATGCGTACGTCCTCCGGAGGAGGTGCGCGACACAATACGAGAAGCGGTGCTGCGCTCGGAAGGAGAATTCAATTTCATGTACGCCCCCAAAGCAGGTTCCGCAAAGGAATCACGTTCTCAAATGTTTTGTATCGATAGCATTGCCAGTTTGCATTGGCCGTTCCATCCGCGTTTTTGCTGACATCAATCGCACCACCTGCCCATGTCGGTGCATTTGCCGAACGCCCTCCGGCAGCTGCGGCAATCGTGATATCGCATACGCCATTTGCATTCGGTTTTTCCATCAATGGGCTGCGTGCAACTACCGCGATACGTACTGCGATTACTCGAGCGATATCGCCTGCATCGTTGACTGTGCCATTAGCGTCCGCATCTATCATGGTGGCACTCCATGTATCGACTCTCGGATCGTTTTGCAAACCGGCACGCGTGTCAAAACCATATTCGGCCTGCATGTTCACGATATCGGAAATCACCGCACGCGTCGTATTGGTGTTGCTGGTACTGTCCAACTCTGCGAGCATCAAATTGCTGCTCGCATCCAGCGAGTAGGTATGATCGATCAGCGCGCCCATATTCAATACCATTGCACCGACGCTATAACCACTTGCAGGAAAGATATTTGCCCCGCCCGGTGGGTTCCATGCACTGGTGTTTTGATGATGAATTTGTACATTGCCGTTCGGTATACCGGTCGTCTGCATTAGCGTGCACGTTTTACCCGGCTCGTATGCAATCAGTAAATCGCCTACCTCTATGCCTAGAGTGGTATTCAAGAAAATATTTGTAGCCTGCGGGGGATGATCTACTGTTATCCGGCTCGGAATACTCCAGTTGCCTTTGGAACTGGCAAGTATGCGGATGCTATCCGGCCCACCGTTTGCACCGGGGGTGATGACAACAGGCGCCAATGACAAACTGGGAAGTTCGACACCACTGTAATACTGTCGTATCGTGCATCCCAAGGCCCCTGGCAAACTCAAACCATACCCGGCTCTGCGCACATCCCGGTCTACGGTATAGAGTGCAGTGACGGCATTTGTCTGTGCGTCGGAACCTGTGGTCGTCGTACGTTTTTGCCCTTCGAACACGACCGATACCTGCATGATGATCAACACACCCAGCAGACCGATTGCAATACCGACCATGATTTCGACCAAGCTGAAACCCTGATTGCGCCGCGTTGAAAACGAATGATGCATTACGAACTCTCCCGGCTAATCGTGAATACGCGTAATCGCAACATAATTGTGTGGCCCCGACTCGCCCGGCGCCTGCCAGAATACGGTCACCGTCACCATATTGTCCCCGTCGATCGTTATGGTCGGCAGATTCTGCCCAGCCACAGGCGGAGCTACGACGGCATCAACGATACCCGGTAGCGTTTGCGTTACTTTGTCTTTCCAGCTCTGATACTGTTCCCCAGCCTCACCATAATTGGCGACCAAGGTCGCATTTGTCTTGTCGCCAGTCCACATTTCACCGATCACCTGATTAGCCAGCAAGCTGGCTTCGGTCCGATACTTCGCACTGGCAGTATCCTTTACCGATGCTCCAAGCAACGCAACCAGGGAAAGAATCCCCAAAGAAAAAATCAGGATTGCAATCAAGCTTTCCAGCATGATTGATCCGCGCTGCCTGAGGATAGGAGTTTTCATAATCATATTAAGAACAACCCTGTGGATTGCTTGCCAATGCGTGCAGCGGGTCGCACATACGGACCAGTCCGCCTGTGCCAACAACAATTACCAACCTGCGGGCATCGTTTGCAAGGGCATTGATAATATCGATGCGTGTAATGTCTGTCCCGATATTGGCGGTCGGTATGCTGCCCACCCCATTGAACGTCACGCCCGCCCCGCCAGCCTCAGACAACCCGGCACCAGCTGCAAGCGCAGTAGAATATTGCGTACTTGGCACAGGCACAGGCGGCGCATCTGTACTAACGCCAACACGCGCATTCGCCCCACCCTCTGCTGCCGAACGTTGCTGTATCACTTCGCCACATACAGCGCCCGCAACAATACAGACGTTCCACGTCACCAATCCCGTCGCACTGGTCAAATTGAAACGCACATTGGTATTGCGTCGCACTGCTTCGTTACGTGCAGTCTGCAAACCATTCTGGATCGACTCAGCTGCAGTACGAACCTGCGTATTTTGTATCCACAACCCGAATGTAGGCATGCCGACAGCCAGCAGGATCGCCACTATGACGATACCTATCATCAGCTCAATCAAGCTGAAGCCGCGCTGACGGCGAAGCATTAACATCCGCCACCTTTCTTGACAACCCAGCAGGCTATTGCTGGCGGAGCCGTTCCCCACGCAGGCGGCAATTTTGTTGTACTACGATTGCCGGCCTGATCAATGGTGTAGATAAAGTCACTCATTCCGCGACCCGCCTGCCCAGTCGCAGTGATGGTATATGACTGGCTTGTTCCGCCTGCCCCCCAATTACACGTATAGGAAAAATTTGCTGCTGCAGGATTCGGCACCCCGCAATTGGCATCATCAGATCCATAGTTCCGGTTATCCTGGTAATACTGCTCAAGCCGTATGCGCATACTCGCCAATGCACTGGTTGCCTCGGGAATCTTGCCACGCGTGACGTAATCGGAATACGCCGGAATTGCTACCGCCGCCAGAATGCCGATAACAGCAACCGTAATCATGAGTTCAATCAGCGTAAATCCAGCCGATTTGCGCTGATTGGGTGAAGAGGAAAAAATATGTGTCATGGCATGTTCCCTTTAAGTAACATTAATTTAAACCAATCAAGCCGTATTACCAGACGCATCCGATAAACGGTGCAATTCCCGCCTCCAGCGGTTTGCCTCATATCGCTACCTGTCGCAAAGAAGCCGCTAAAATGCTTAGCTTCGCCAAACAAATTTCATATATGTCCGCAGATATTCGCATCACCCACGACCACGGCTTAGGCTGTCTGACACTGGATCGCCCTCAGGCCATGAATTCTCTTTCGCTGGACATGATCCGCACGATGACGCAAGCGCTGGCCGCATGGCGGGTGGATGAAAACGTCCGCGCTGTGCTGATCAACTCCAGCACGCCCAAGGCATTCTGTGCAGGTGGCGATATTCGTTTTTTTTACGATGTCGGCACCACCGGATTGCACGGTGGCAGCGCCTTGCTGGAAGATTTTTTTACTGAAGAATATGCATTGAACCACCTGATTCACCACTATCCAAAGCCCTACATCGCACTGATGGATGGCATCGTGATGGGTGGCGGTATGGGGATTACGCAAAGCAGTGCCGCAGCGCGAATACGCATTGTGACCGAACGCACGCGCATGGCGATGCCGGAGGTGAATATCGGTTTGTTCCCGGATGTAGGCGGCGGTTATTTCCTGTCGCGCCTGCCTGGAGAAATCGGCACTTATCTCGGCTTGACCGGAGAAATCGCTGGTGCCGCAGATGCCTTGTACGCCGATCTGGCTGATGTATTTGTTCCGCGCAAGGAATTGCCTGCCTTGTTGACCATGCTTGAATCTGTCAAGGGTCACCAATTCCGCCATGCCATCGATGAATTTGCAGCACCGTTTGCCGAACAAGTCGATCCCGCAAATAGCGTACTCGCCAAGCAGCGTGGCTTGATCGACCGTCATTTTGCACACGACAATGTAGAAACTATCGTCACATCCCTGAAACAGGACGACGATCCCTTCGCGAAAAAAACACTGGATTCGCTGCTGCAGCGCTCGCCCTTGATGGTCTGTGTTTCGCTGGAGCAGATTCGTCGTTCAGCCAACATGGAGTTGGCAGATTGCCTGCGCCTGGAGCGCACAATGGTACGGCGTTGCTTTGAACATGGAGAAGTACTGGAAGGTATACGTGCGCTCGCGATCGACAAAGACCACGCGCCGCAATGGCGGCCGGCATCGCTGGCAGAAGTAAGTCAGGAAATGATTGCGCCATTCTTTGAATCGGCCTGGCCGGCCTATGCGCATCCGCTGCGCGCACTTGACTAGAACAGAATCAAATCCAAACCAATCCTGCACAGCATCAAATAAAAATCAGGTGCGCAGGATTGCGTTCACATCTCATCGATGAGGAACAAGCGCTTATGCTCGCGTATCGCATAGCGATCCGTCATGCCGGCGATGTAATCCGACACCTTGCGCGCCTGCACTGTCCTTGCCTGCGGCGTATCGCTGACAGCGTGCTGATAATCGGACGGTAATAGATTCGGTTCGCGCATGAAAGTATCGAACAATTCCGTCACGATACGACGCGCCTTGCTCGTCATGCGGTTGACTTGATAATGCTGGTACAGGTTTTCTCGCAGGAAGCGCTTGAGCAACACTGCATCGGCACGCATGCTGTCGGAGAAGGCGATCAGTGCCGGTGCATTGCGCACGTCGTCTATCGTTTTGACTTGTGCCGATTGTATGCGTTGCCGTGACGTGTCGATCACGTCGACAATCAAGGCATTGATCATGCGCCGTATCGTTTCATTGATGGCGCGCCGCCCGTTAATGCCGGGAAATGCCAGCTCGACCTGATGCCGGTGTCGCGCATAAAAATCGACTTCATCCAATTGCGAAGTTGTCAGCAAACCCGAACGCAAGCCATCATCGATATCGTGATTGTTGTAGGCGATTTCATCGGCCAGATTGGCCAGTTGCGCTTCCAGCGATGGCTGCTTTTTCTCGATGAAGCGCAGGCCGATTGCATCCAGTTTTTTTGCATTCGCCAGCGAACAATGCTTGAGAATACCTTCGCGCGTTTCAAACATCAGGTTCAAGCCGTCGAAAGCACCGTAGCGCTGTTCAAGTGCATCGACCACCCGCAGGCTTTGCAGATTGTGTTCGAAGCCGCCGTACTCGCTCATGCAGGCATTCAAGGCATCCTGGCCGGCGTGACCGAAGGGTGTGTGGCCGAGATCGTGCGCCAGTGAAATTGCCTCGACCAGATCTTCATTCAACTGCAGATTACGCGCGATGGAGCGTGCAATCTGTGCCACCTCGATACTGTGCGTCAGACGCGTACGAAACAGATCGCCTTCATGATTGACGAACACCTGGGTCTTGTATTCCAGTCGTCGAAATGCGGCGGAGTGGATGATGCGATCGCGATCGCGTTGAAATTCGGTACGCGATGAAGTGGATGGTTCGGAGAAACGGCGGCCCGCCGATTGCTCCGAGCGCGCCGCATAAGTGGCGAGATGAACTTCGATATTCATGTCAGGTGACAGCATGCAAAGCTGCGTGCGCCGGATGGTGCATCAGGCGACGCATGCATTCAATGTTTGCAGCAACAGATCTTGCGGCACGGTCATGATGATGGATGTTCCCAAGGGTTTGAGCAAAATGAACTTGATTGCACCGCCTTCATTTTTCTTGTCGACTTCCATCAGCTCCAGCCAGCGCGCAATGCCCAGATCCGGCGCAACCGTCGGCAATCCTGCCGCCTTCACGACAGCGACGATGCGTTCTTTTGACTGCGTATCAATGAAGCCCATGCGATGCGACAAATCTGCCGCCATCACCATGCCGCAACCGACCGCTTCACCGTGCAGCCAGACGCCATAGCCCATGCCGGCTTCAATCGCGTGACCGAAGGTGTGGCCAAAATTCAGGATCGCGCGCAAACCGCCTTCGCGTTCATCCTGGCGCACCACATCGGCCTTGATTTCGCACGAACGCTTGATCGCATATGCCAATGCCTCTGCGTCTTTTGCAACGAGTTTCGCGATATTCGCTTCTATCCAGTCAAAAAACGGCGCATCGATGATCGCACCATGCTTGATCACTTCCGACAAGCCGGCCGACAATTCACGCGGTGGCAAGGTATTCAAGGTCGAGGTATCGGCGATCACTGCTTGCGGCTGATAAAACGCGCCGATCATGTTCTTGCCGAGCGGATGATTGATCCCGGTCTTGCCGCCGACGGATGAATCGACTTGTGACAGCAAAGTGGTTGGCACCTGGATAAATGGCACGCCGCGCATGTACGCTGCTGCCGCAAACCCGGTCATGTCGCCAATCACGCCACCGCCCAAGGCAACCAGCGTGGTTTTCCGATCGCATTTTTCTGCCAGCAGGACATCGAACACTTTCATCAGGTTGGCCCAGTTCTTTTCTTCCTCGCCATCCGGCAGAATAATCTGCGTCACATGCTTGCCGGCCGCTTCCAGCGTAGCCGTCAAGCGGTCGAGATACAAGGGAGCAACAACCGTGTTGGTGACAATAGCGACACGTGCACCCGGGATGTGCGCGGCCACTACCGCCTGGTCGTCGAGCAGGGCCTGCCCGATACTGATGGGGTAACTGCGCGCGCCTAAATCAACGTGCAGGGTATGAGAAGCGGAAAGCTGTGACATGGGGTGCTTTGGTAGTAAATCCTGTTGCAATGATACCGCGCTACCGCCTTGCGTATGTTCCGGCCCCAACTGCGCCAGTATCGACTGCATCAGAAATTGCACGTTGGGCCGGCCGGTATCGATCACGATGTCGGCAACTTCATTGTAGAGAGGTTCGCGGATACGCGACAATTCCTCGAGGGTTTTGCGGGGATCGGCCGTTTGCAGCAGCGGGCGATTCTTGTCGTGACTGGTGCGCTGCAAAAGGTTGTTGACGCTGGCACGCAGATAAATGACTGTGCCGCGCGATTTGAGATATGCACGATTTTCCGCATTCAGGACTACGCCACCGCCGGTAGCGAGCACGATATCCTGTTGCGCCGTCAGGTCGCGAATGACTTCCGCTTCACGCTGCCGGAAGCTGGCTTCGCCCTCGATTTCAAAGATCAAGGGGATAGTTGCACCGGTGCGCGCCTCGATTTCATGGTCGGAATCGATGAACTGTTTGTTCAGCCTTTTTGCCAGCGCGCGACCGACCGTCGTTTTGCCGGCACCCATCAGGCCGACCAGAAAAATATTTCCACCCACGTTTTACAAACTCTTTCTAAGCAGGTGCAGCAGCCGGAATGGCTCTGCCCACACCCGGCATCCTACCTGATTGACACCTTGTCGTTGAGGATTTTAGGCGTCAGGAAAATCAGCAATTCCGTTTTGTCATTGGTACGGCCTGTCGTTTTGAACAGATTGCCAAGTACGGGAATATCGCCAAAGAACGGTACTTTGGAAACCGAATCACGTTCGGTCTGCTGGAAAATACCGCCGATTACTACCGTGCCGCCGTTATCGATCAACACCTGGGTTTTGACATGCTTGGTATCGATGGCAAAACCCGAGCGTGTTTCTACACCGACACTGTCTTTATTGACATCAACGTCCAGGATGACATTGCCATCCGGCGTGATTTGCGGCGTAACTTCCAGTTTCAAGTTTGCCTTCCTGAATGAAACACTGGTTGCACCGCTGCTGGTCGCCTGTTGATACGGCAGCTCGGTTCCCTGCTCAATCAGGGCTTTTAACTGATCGGCAGTAATCACGCGCGGACTGGAAATAATTTTCCCTTTGCCATCCGCTTCCAATGCCGACAATTCCAGCCCGATAAACCTTGTCGCCGCTGCATTAAACAAGGTCAAGGCAACCGAACCTGGCGTATTGCCGTTGAGAGGCGAGGCCGGCAAATTAACTGCGTTGCCATTTACTGTTTGCAAATTAGTCAAATTGAGGCCAGGCGCACTTGCATCAGCATTTTGCTGGCCGCCTATTTCAAGAATATTGCCGCGTGTACGTTGCAGGCCGAAACCCAGCTTGACACCCAGGCTGCTGCTGAATTTATCATCCGCTTCCACGATACGCGCCTCAATCATGACTTGACGGCTTGCAACGTCGGTTTTCTGCACCAGAGCACGAATTTCTTCCAGCTTGGATGGAATATCGGTAATGAACAATTGATTGGTGCGCGGGTCGACGACTGCGCTACCGCGCTTGCTCAGAATACTGCGGCTGCCGCCACCGCTGTTATCGATGCCAAACACCTGTTTGAACGACTCCGCCTTTTGATAGTTCAGCTGGAATGTCTCCGTTCTTACCGGCTCCAGTTCGGCAATTTGCGCACGCTGTTCCAGCTCCAGTTTTTCCTTGGTCAATAATTCATCGCGCGGTGCGATCCAGATCACCGTGCCATTTTTACGCATGTCCAGACCCTTGGCCTGCATCACGATATCGAGCGCCTGATCCCACGGCACATCTTTCAAACGCAAAGTCAGATTGCCGCTGACGGTGTCGCTGGTAATGATATTCAAACCGGTAAAGTCCGCAATCACCTGCAGCACTGCCCGCACTTCCACGTTCTGGAAATTCAGCGATAGCTTTTCACCGCGATAATCACGCACGCCCAGACCCAGCTTGTTCGGCTCTTCCTTCAGCGGTTTGACTTCAATCACCAATTGCGTATCGCTTTGATAGGCGCTGTGCTCCCACGCGCCTTTTGGTTCTATCGTCATCCGCACGTTCTCACCCTGCTGCTGCGTCGTGACAAGATTAACCGGCGTACCGAAATCGGCAACATCCAGGCGACGGCGCAACACATCCGGCAGCGTGGCCTTCATGAAATCAACTTCGAGTTTCTTGCCCTGCTGACGCACGTCTACTGCAATTTGATTGTTTGGCAAATCGACCACGATCCGCCCCTCGCCATTATTGCCGCGACGGAAATCGATATCGCGCAAGGCCTGGCTGCCAGCACCGGCATTCGCTTGCGCATTTGCAACGGGAAGCCCGGCTGCGTTGACTGCAGTCGCCACGCCGCCAGTACCGTCTATCGTCACAATCACGGTATTGCCATCTATCGCGGTGGCGTAATTCAATGTGCGCGTCAAATTGAAAACCAGACGGGAACGATCGCCAGCCTGCACTACATTGACATTGCGTACATCGCCCAGGCCGATATCCTGCGCGCCCTTGCCGGTTGCATTTGCCGTCCCGGCAAAATCCAGCGCGATACGTGCAGGATTGGTGATGGAAAATCCGATTGGCGCCTTGGCCGGCGGATTTTTCAGCGCCACTTTCACGACGACATTCGAGCCTTGCTGCTGGGCTGTAATGGATTGAATCGCATTTTCCTGTGCAGTTGCGGCACCGCACATCATGATGAAATAGATGAACGCACACGTACGCTGTATTTTTTGCATGATTCCCTGCGAGCTTTTGAATTGTTTATGATGCGCCATCATTTTTGAGTCTCCTGCAACTCCAGCTTGGCTTCACGTTCGACCCATTCGCCGGACGCGTCTTGAACGATTTCCTTCAGTTCCACTTCGGTATCGGTAATCTTGACGACCATCCCGAGATTCTGTCCGATGTAGTTCCCCACCTTGACTTGAAACACGGATTTGTCGGCTTGCAACAAGGCAAAGGTCAAACCCGGCTTGGCCAGCGTACCGACCATGCGCAGGTTATCGAGCGGATAGCTTTCAAGGGCTTCGCGACGGCGATCCAGGTCGGGGCGGATAGTGCCCGTGTCTTTCCTTGCCTTGGCCAAAGCGACTGCCAGCTTGTTTGTGCTGTAGGGGTCTTCGCGTCCCTTGGCGTCATAAGTGAAGGGCGTAAATTTTTTCGGCTCGGACAAAGGCTTGATCGACACTCTGGTTTGCTGCCTGACCTCTTTCATCCACTGGCTGACATCCTGTATCCCGCCATCGCCACAACCGGACAGGCTGATCAAAAGCAGAGCTGGCAAGCCGAAACGAATCAAATGAATGTTCTTCATTTTTTGCCACCTTTTTTCGCTCCTGCAGCCGCTTTTCTTTGTGCGGCAACTTCCTCGTCATCCAGATAACGGAACGTCTTGGCCACGGCATCCAGCGTCAAGCTGTTGTCTTTTGCCACCACCAGATTCATTTTGTTCAAGGTTACGATACGTGGCAGATTGGCAATATCGCTGGTGAATGCGCCAACATCATGATAGTGACCGCTCACCTTGATACTAATAGGCAATTCTGCGTAGTAATTCCTGACGATTACCTGCCCCGGTTTGAAGAGCTCAAATTGCAAACCGCGACCCAAGCCCGCCTGATTGATGTCGGACAGCAAGGCATCCATTTCCGCCTTGCTTGGCAATTGCTTTTCCAGGGTCGCGACATACTCGTTCACCTGTTCTTTTTGCTTGCGCAAACCGTCCAGATTGACCGCCTGCTGCACCTTTATCTTGTAGGCGTCTTTCAAGGTCAACTCTTCTGCTGCCGCACGGTCCAGCTCTTCCAGTTGCTCGCTCCAATAGAAAAACCAGCCCAAACCGAGCACTGCAACCAACGCACCCAATGCGCACAGCATGCGCGGGAAAATCGGCCATTGTCCTGGATGCAAGCCATTCAGGTCGCGAAACTGCGCACTGACCGACTCGCCGATATTTTTCAGATCTGCCATGGTGCTGGTCTCATATCAGGGTTTCTTCGGAATGGCATTCGGTGCGGGCACCTTTGCATCTGCCGCAGGCACGTCGTTATCGCGCGGACGCTTGATGCCGGCATTGATGGTGAATTCAAATACCCTTTTGGCATCCTTGCCCTGCCCAACGCCAGTCGAACGAATTTCGATCAGGTCGGGACGCTCCAGCCACGGCGAATGATTGCCAAGATTGCGCAACAATTCGGAAACCCGTTCATTGGATTGCGCATAGCCGTTGAGCAACACGCGCTGCCCATCCTGCTTGAAGGATTTGAGGTAGACGCCTTCCGGAACCTGTTGCGCCAACTCATCCATCAGATAGACCGGCTGATTGCGATCACTCTGCAAATCCTCTACCGCCTGCTGGCGCGCCTTCAGCGCTTCGATTTCCTGCTTCAGGCTGGCAACTTCCTTGATCTCGCCATCCAGTCGCGCATTTTCATTTTTAATGAAAGTATTGCGTTGTTCCTGATCGGAAAGCGCACTGGCAAAATAAGCGCCAACGGCGATCACGATCAATGCGCCGACAATTGCACTTAACAACAGCAGGCCAACAAAATCCTTTTTACGCTGCTTGCGTTTTTCCTCCCGGTGCGGGAGCAGATTGATTTTGATCATCAGTCAAACCTCCGCATCGCCAGCCCGCATGCAACCAGATAGGCCGGCGCCTCGATGCGCAACTGCTTTTCGCGCACGTTCGGGCCGAGTTGCATACCCTTGAATGGGCTCACGACAGAAGTCGACAATTTGGTGCGATTGGCAATCATGTCCACCATGCCGGGAATAATGGCGCAGCCGCCAGCGAGGAACAGTTGATCTATGCGCGTATAAGGTGTGGAGGTAAAGAAAAACTGAATCGCGCGCGTCACTTCGAGCGCCGCATTTTCCAGAAATGGCTCCAGAATGTCTGTCTGATAACCATCCGGCAAATCACCCATCTTCTTCTTGATTTCAGCTTCTTCGTACGACAAACCGTAAGTGCGCACGATATCTTGCGTCAGCTGATGGCCGCCGAAGGGCTGTTCACGCTCGTAAATCAATTGTCCATCCAGCAAAATGGAAATGTGCGTCACCTGCGCGCCGATCTGGAACAAACCCAGAATCTGGCCTCTGCCAGCGTTCGGCAATTGCCGGGTAATACGTTCGATTGCAGCACGCGCCGCATACGATTCGATGTCCATGACGGTCGGTGTGATGCCTGCAGCTTCGGCGACCGCTACGCGATCCTCAACTTTTTCCTTGCGTGTTGCCGCCAGCATCACCTCGACGTCTTCCGGCGAATTCTCCACCAGACCGATGACATCAAAGTCCAAACGTACTTCATCCAGCGCAAAGGGAATGTATTGACTGGCTTCGGTTTCTACCTGCAGTTCCAGGCCTTCTTCGGACAGACCGCTGGGAAGAATGATTTTCTTGGTGATAACGGAAGCCGGAGGCATGCCCATCGCCGCCAACTTGGCGCGGGTGCCACTCTTTTTCCACACCCGATGAACCGCATCAGAAACCTGATCGATATTTTCAATATTGCCGTCCACCACCGCGCCACGTGCCAGCGGTTCGGAAGCAAAGCATTCGAGGCGCAATTCGCCTTTGCCGACCTCGGAAAGCTCAACGAGTTTTACCCCGGAACTACTAATGTCCAGGCCAATCAGCGGCGGATTCTTTTTGCCGAATAAGGAGCCAAAATCTAAAGCCAAGGGCAGTTCTCCCCAAAAACGTTATTAGTATATGAACGCGACGCCGTTTAGCTTGTCAAAAACCCGAGCAATTAAAATATGGAGCTGCTTGATAAAAATGTGTTTAAAAACGTGCATTTAGGACACATTGATAAAACGTTACATTAAATCGTAGCAACAAGCCTCCAAAAGTGTAAAGCAATTTCCACAAAGTAATTTGCAAATCCGTTGCCAAAAATCCACGCGACGTACCGGACGCTGCAATTACTGCTGTTTCTTGGTTACAAACATGCCCGCATGCAGCAGACAGCTATAATGGCGCGGATATTTACCCTCACTTTTCTTTCTGCATGGCTTCCAAACAACCCTCGTCCGGCAACACCTCTTCCAAGCCCTCCAAACGCATTTCCAGCACCGTCTTAAGAGTCGGACTTGGTTTTGTCGGCCTGCTTTTCGGCTTGGGTGTGATCGGCGCCCTGATCCTGTTTTTTGCGCTGGCCATGGCGTATCCGAATTTGCCGGCACTGGATTCGCTGACGGACTATCGGCCGAAAATACCGCTGCGCATTTTCTCTGCCGACAATGTACTGATAGGCGAATTCGGTGAGGAGCGCCGCAATCTGGTGCACATCAAGGAAATTCCGGACATCATGAAGAAAGCCGTGCTGGCGATTGAGGATGATCGCTTTTTCGAGCATGGCGGCGTCGATTATGTGGGCATCGTGCGGGCCGCCGTGCATAACCTGAGCGGCGGCGCACGGCAAGGCGCGTCCACCATTACGCAGCAAGTCGCGCGGAATTTTTTCCTGTCCAGCGAACAAACCCTCAAGCGCAAGATCTACGAAGTGCTGCTGGCATGGAAGATAGAAAAAAACCTGTCCAAGGATCAGATCCTCGAGGTGTACATGAACCAGATCTATCTGGGTCAGCGCGCATACGGCTTCTCTTCGGCGGCACAAATCTATTACGGCAAAAAACTGCAGAACATCACCATCGCCGAAGCAGCGATGCTGGCCGGTTTGCCGAAAGCACCATCCGCCTACAATCCGGTCGTCAATCCGAAGCGCGCACGCGCGCGCCAGCAATATATTCTGCAGCGCATGTACCAGCTTGGCTATATCAGCGAAGCGGAATTCAAGCAGGCCAAGGATGAAGAGCTCAAAATCAAGACCAACAGCAGCGAGTTCGGCGTGCATGCGGAATACGTCGCTGAAATGACGCGCCAGCTGGTGTACGACCAGTTCAAGGAAGAAACCTACACACGCGGCTTGAACGTTTTCACCACCATTACCAAGGCCGATCAGGATGCTGCCTATCTCGCCGTGCGCAAAGGTGTGATGGATTACGAAAAACGCCACGGCTATCGCGGCCCGGAAAATTACATCGAGATTCCGGACAACAAGGAAGAAGCAGAAGACGCCATCGAAGTTGAACTGGCCAACCACCCTGATAGCGACGATCTGGTTGCCGCAGTCGTATTGGACGCCACACCGCAATTGATCACCGCCGTTTTAGTGTCGGGCGAAGAAATCAAGATTGAAGGTGCAGGCCTGACCTTCGCAGCCAACTTGCTCAGCGCAAAAGCGCCACCGAATAAGCGCGTCAAACGTGGCGCCGTCATTCGTGTCATGCAGGAAGGAAAAACCTGGAGCGTGATTCAAATGCCGGAGGTGCAATCCGCATTTGTGGCGGCGAATACCGATGACGGCGCGATCCGTGCATTGGTCGGCGGCTTCGACTTCAACCGCAACAAGTTCAACCACGTTACACAGGCATGGCGCCAGCCAGGATCGTCGTTCAAGCCCTTCATCTATTCCGCATCGCTGGAAAAAGGCTTGTCGCCATCAACCATCATCAACGACGCGCCTATCAGTTTCGATGCAGGCCAAACCGGTGGTCAGCCATGGGAGCCAAAAAATTACGATAGCAAATACGATGGGCCGATGACCATGCGCAAAGGCTTGATGAAATCGAAAAACATGATTTCGATCCGGATTTTGCACAAGATAGGCGCCAAATACGGGCAGGAATACATCACCCGCTTCGGCTTCGACGCAGATAAAAACCCGCCTTATCTGACACTGGCGCTCGGCGCAGGTGCGGTCACGCCTTTGCAAATGGCGGGCGCCTTCGCCGTATTTGCCAATGGCGGTTACAAGGTCAACCCTTACCTGATTTCCAAAATTACCGATGCCAGCGGCAAACCCTTATCGGAAGTCAAACCCGACAAGGCCGGCGATGAAGCCAATCGCGTCATTGACGCCCGCAATGCCTTCTTGATGGACAGCATGCTGAAAGATGTGGTCAAGGGCGGTACAGCCGTCAAAGCCATGGCCTTGAAGCGCACCGATCTGGCAGGCAAAACCGGCACCACCAATGACTCCTTCGATGCCTGGTTTGCCGGCTATCACCCGGAACTTGTCGGCATCGCGTGGATAGGTTTCGACCAGCCGAAAAACCTGGGCAATCGCGAAACCGGCGGCGGTCTGGCATTGCCGATCTGGATCAATTACATGCAAAAAGCGCTGAAAGACGTGCCGATGGTCGAGCGCACGGTCCCCGAAGGCATCATTTCGGCCAATGGCGACTATTTTTATGCCGAGAATCCACCCGGCCTGGGAGTTCGCAATCTGGGCCTGAGCGACTCACCTGCTCAAGTCAACGAGCCGACCAGGGATGAAGTGAAGAACGAATTGTTCTAAATGCGGCTGTAAATAACCGAGGTCAAATAAAAAGCCGGGAAGCAGCGAATGCTTCCCGGCTTTTTTGATGTTGCAGCATTAATTCACGTCGCGCAAGACAACTTCGACGCCACCCTGCTGGCTCACCATCTGCGACAAGGCGGCAAACAACTCGGTGGCATCCCGTGTATTCATCCATTGCTCGCCTTGCGCCTTGAAGTGGAAGCCGCCGGATTTCGCCGCTACCCACAGCTCCTGCATGGGCGCCTGGCTATTGACGATGATCTTTGTCCCGTTATCGATAAATTCGATTTCCAGTACATTGCCGCTGCGCGTGCACTCGACATCAAGGTCGCTGGTATTGGCCAACTCTTCCAGAGTCGCCTCGATTTGGTCCAAAGTTGCTTCCGCCTGCTTCAGGAATTCTGATTCGGTCATGCTACACTCCACCACGTTTCGTTAAACAGTGATTCTAATCGTGAAGTCCCATTCTGGTTTGTCGCGCTTCGTCGCTTTTTTTGCCACCCTTGCCGGCGCCCTGTGCATCAGCCTGCTGGCCGGCTGCGGCCAGAAAGGCCCTTTGTACATGCCGCAAGGCCAGCAAGGCTACGGCCTCCCGCCCGTTCAATCGACCGGGACTGCACCTGCGAGCAGTGCGCCGACCAATACTGCGCCTGCCGGTTCGTCTGATTCCAAATAAATTCCATCATGTCGCATTTTTCCTATCAAGACGGCGTCCTGTGCGCGGAGCACACGCCGCTGACGCACATCGCCCGGCAATTCGGTTCGCCAACCTACATTTACTCCAAAGCTGCCCTGGTCGAGAATTTCTCGTCCTATGCAGACGCCTGCAAGAAACATGGCCGTAGCGACGACACTGCGCTGGTTTGCTATTCGGTTAAATCCAACTCGAACCTGGCAGTGTTGCAACTGCTGGACACACTAGGTTCCGGCTTCGACATTGTCTCTGGCGGTGAATTATTGCGCGTGCTGGCGGCGGGCGGCTCACCGCGCAAGGTCATTTTTTCCGGCGTCGGAAAATCGCGTGAGGAAATGCAGCTCGCCTTGTCGCATGACATCCTGTGCTTCAACGTCGAATCGATTCCAGAATTGCACAGACTCAATGCGGTCGCCGGCGAAATGGGCAAGCGCGCCTCGGTTTCACTGCGCGTCAATCCGAATGTCGATGCAAAAACCCATCCGTATATCTCAACCGGATTGAAAGACAATAAATTCGGCGTCGCCTATGAAGATGCGCTGACGACATATCGCGTGGCCAGCGCACTGCCCAATATCAGTGTCATCGGCATCGATTGCCATATCGGTTCGCAATTGCTGGACGATGCGCCCTTGCTGGAAGCCGTCGATAAATTGATCGAACTGATCGATACGCTCGCAGCAGAAGGAATCGTGATTCATCACCTGGATATCGGCGGCGGCATCGGCATCAATTACGACAACGACCAACCAGTCGCAGTCGGTGATTACCTGGCGCGCGTGTTTACCAAGATTGATGCCTGGCGCGCGAAGAATCATGCAGGCGCACCGATCAAGGTATTGTTTGAACCGGGCCGCTCGATTGTCGGCAATGCCGGCATCCTGTTGACTGAAGTGCAGTACATCAAACACGGTGAGACGAAAAATTTTGCGATCGTCGATGCCGCCATGAACGACTTGATGCGTCCTGCGATGTATGAAGCCTGGCATGGTGTGCAGCCGGTGCTGCAACGCGATGTTGCTGCGCAAACCTACGATGTGGTGGGTCCGGTATGCGAATCCGGTGACTGGCTGGCGCGTTCGCGCGAACTGGCCATTCAGGAAGGCGATCTGCTGGCCATCATGTCGGCCGGTGCCTACGGCATGACCATGTCGTCCAACTACAATACACGCGGCCGTGCGGCCGAAGTCATGGTCGATGGTGCAGCGGTCCACCTCATTCGCAAACGCGAAGCGGCAGGCGATCTGTTCGCGCTGGAAACACTACTCCCGTAATTTTCTGGAACCGGATAGCGCCACCGCTATCCGGCCTCGGATGCCGTGCCAGCAAGCGCATTGTTTTTTGAGCGTTTTTGCCACGCCCAGAATACGCGCACCAACAACAATACAGCGACGATAGTGCCGAAAATAATCGGTTGCTCGAAATCGTGCTTGCCCGCTTTCATCCACCAGTAATGCAAAATGCCCAGCGCTGCAATGACGTAAATAAGTCTATGCAGCCATTGCCAGCGTTTGCCGCCCAAGCGTTTCACCATGCCGTTCGTACTGGTGACTGCCAACGGAATCAGTAACACGAAGGCGCTAAAACCCACGGTGATAAACGGCCGCTTGACCACGTCCTTCCACATTTCGCTCACGTCAAAGAAATGATCGAACCAGAGGAAAGTGGTGAAATGCAGACTGACATAGAAGAAGGCAAACAGGCCCAGCATGCGGCGCAGTTTGATCAGCCAATTCCATTTGCTCAAACGTCGCAACGGTGTGATCGCCAGCGTCATGCACAAAAAATAGAGCGTCCAGTCGCCGGTATTACGCGTGATGAATTCGATCGGATTGGCGCCAAGCTGGTCCGTCAACGTGAACAAAACCAGCCTGCCGAATGGCAGCAAGGCAGCAACGAACAGCAGACTTTTTAGCAACGTCAGCTGAGGTGGCGAAGGATGAAACGTCATCATTATCTATCCATGATCAATCGATCGCCGGTGCGGCCATCAATCGGCATTTTGAAGATCAGAAAAATTTCTTCAAATCCATGCCCGTATACAAGGAAGCAACCTGGTTATACCCGTTGAACATCAGGGTCGGACGCTTCTTGGTAAACAAGCCGTCTTCTCCTATGCGACGTTCGCTGGCCTGCGACCAGCGCGGGTGATCGACCTGCGGATTGACGTTGGAATAAAAACCGTATTCGCGCGGCGCGGCCAGATTCCATGCCGTGCGCGGCTGGTCTTTGACAAAGCGGATCTTGACAATGGATTTGGCCGATTTGAAACCATACTTCCAGGGCACGATCACACGCACCGGACCACCATTCTGATTTGGCAATACCTCGCCATACATACCCAGGGTCAGCAGCGTCAGCGGATGATTCGCTTCGTCGATGCGCAAGCCTTCGACATACGGCCAGTCCAGCACGGGGCGGCGCAGGCCGTGCATCGCTTCCTTGTCCTCAACCGTGACGAATTCGACGTATTTCGCATTCGAGGTAGGCTCAACTTTCTTGATCAGCTCGGCGAGTGAATAACCGCTCCACGGAATCACCATCGACCAGCCCTCGACGCAACGCAAGCGATAAATGCGTTCTTCCAACGGCGCCAGCTTCAGCAGGCTATCGATATCCAGCGTCATCGGTTTCTTGACTTCGCCTTCGATCGTTAGCGTCCATGGCCGCGTTTTCATCGCAGCGGCGTAGCGCGACGGACTTTCCTTGTCGGTACCGAATTCGTAGAAATTATTGTAACTAGTGGCGTCTTTATAAGACGTAGGCTTGTCGAGCACGACATAGGCCGGATTGGCTGTGGCGGCAAGCTTTTGCGCTGCGGGAGTTGCTGCGAACGCTTCGCGTGTCGCCATTTCCAGCAATGCGCCGCCGGCAATGGAGCCAAGCGCTATTTTTTGTATGAATGCACGACGCGATTCGAATACGGCGCGTGGCGTGATTTCAGATGCAAACGGAAGATCGATCCCGTTCTGATTACGTTTTATCAACATGGCAACTCCGTAAAAATGGTAATCCTTGTCTGTTCAGACCTGACAACCTTACAGGAGTTTCGCTATAAAAACCGAGGCTGCAAATATTGCGGATTTGCAGCCTCCATCCCGTGACCTTGCTTACAATTCGCCGTAGGAATGCAAGCCGGACAGGAACATATTCACGCCCAGGAAAGCAAACGTCGTGACCAGCAAACCGATGACTGCCCACCATGCTGCTACCTTGCCGCGCAAACCCTTCATCAAACGCATGTGCAGCCAGGACGCATAGTTGAGCCAGACAATCAGCGCCCAGGTTTCCTTCGGATCCCACGACCAGTAGCCGCCCCATGCTTCCGCTGCCCACAAGGCACCGAGAATCGTGGCAATGGTGAAGAATGCAAAACCGACTGCAATCGCCTTGTACATCACATCATCCAGCACTTCCAGTGCGGGCAGGCGATCAGCCAGTATGCCATGCGATTTCAGCAAGTAAGCGACCGCCACCATCGCCGCCAGTGAGAACGTGCCATAACCGATGAAGTTGGCGGGCACATGAATTTTCATCCACCAGCTTTGCAAGGCCGGCACCAGCGGTTGAATATCTGCGGCATCGCGGCTGACCGTATACCAGAGCAGGAAGCCGACCGCTGCACTAATCACCAGCAATACGAACGGCCCCAGCTGGCGGGTGGCGTAAATCTGTTCGTAGTACAAATAAAACAATGCCGTAATCATGCAAAAGAGGATGAACACTTCATACAGATTCGACACCGGAATATGCCCGACATCGGCGCCGATCAAATACGATTCGTACCAGCGCACCAGCATGCCGGCGAAGCCCATGATGACGGCCGCCCAACACAACTTGCTGCCGATAGAACCGCCTGTTTCCGAGCGTGTAATCAAGCCGCCCCAATAGAACAGCGTGGACAAAAGAAACAGCGTGCTCATCCACAGAATCGCCGACTGACTGGAAAGCAGATATTTCAGGAAAAATTTCTGCTCACCCATCGCCAGCACACCGCCGTACATGGATACCGCAGACAGGGCCAGCACTGCCAGTACAGCCATCAGCCAGCGCACCGATTTCCAGTACCAACCCAGCCACGCAAACGTCGGCGCGGCCAGCACGAGAATCGCTTCCTCGTAGATATCCATGTGATGACCGAAACGATTCAGCGCAAACAGCGACGCTGCCAGCAAGGCCAAACCGTACAGCCAGTCGATTATCGACAGCCGCTTAAAGAAACCCGGAGGTTGCGTATACATCTGCTCTTGTACAAGATCCATGACTATTCTCCGTAATGACTGCAACCGCTTGCAATAGCGCCTTCAATACGCATGCAAAATACGGTTTTCATTCCTTGTGCGAACCTGCAGGCAGGAAAAGGAACTCAGTATAATTGAGTCCACTTGTTAGCGTTGCTCCGGTCCTGATTGCTGCAGTTGCTGCTTCAATGCCTCAACTTCTTTCTCGAAATCCAGCGTCTTGCGCTGCGAACTCACAGCCATCAATGCCCGCGCACCGCCATCGTCTTCCGACTTGATCCAGATCCAGAGTCGGCGCTCACGAATATAAAACATTGAGAACACGCCGATGACAAGCAGAAGACAACCGAAATAAACGATATTTTTTCCCGGCGAACGGGTTACCTGCAACACCGATGCCTTGACTTCCTCAAAGCCCTGCAACTGCAGATAGACCGGGGAACCGTAAAAGAATGCATCGGAAAATGCATTCGCCGCCAGTTGCAAAAACCGGCCATGTTTTTCGTCCGGCTCTATCGTCTTCAATCCATCCTTTTCACGTGCAACCTGCCACAAATCCCACAAACTGCCATTCAGTATTTTCATGAAAATATCTGCCGCCTGTTCCTGCTCTTGTGGCGGGATTTTTTCGAGAAACCTGGAAACCGCCATATAACCGGCCTCGTCCGCATCGCCACCAAAAATCGTCAAACCTTTCAGCGACGAAGCCTGCAATTGTCCGCGCAATGCAGATGCATCTGTGCGGCCAGCCGGTAACGCACGGTTTGCATAACGCTGGGCCGCCAGCAGACGCAATTCCGGATTCAAAATGGCAGCGCGCAAGCGCATCCACTCATCCACCGTGTCATTATCATCAGCCGGAATTCGCAGGAAACGGAAAGGTTCGGCCGGAGATTCCCGCATACCGGCAAGGAAAACATAGGCACCATCAATCAGCATAGGCTGCATGTAATTGTTATATTCGCGCGCCTGCCCGTTCTTGTCGCGCAATTTGTATTGCACGCTCGGGCCGACGTTTTTCAGATCCTTGCTGTTGGCATTCTTGGCTGCCGAACCCAGGTGCTTGTCCAGGCTGGACGACATGAAACCTTTGGCCGGATTGACGGCACGCAGATCCTGCCCGGTCTGCGCCATGTTTTCGACGTTGAAGGCGCGGAAACCCGACCATTCAACCGTGTAATCACCACCCTTGCCGGTGCCCAGCGTAGACGTGTTGCCAACCTCACCCTGCATGGGAAACGCGACATGCCCCGCGCCCTGCATCGGATAAGCCGCCAGCTTCAGCTTGCTGCCGCCGTCCTCGAAACTCGATTGATACACGGCCACACCGCGATAGATCAACGGCTCGTTAACCTTGATGGTAGCCGGAAATACTTTTCCATTTTCGTGATCGGTCACAACCACATCGCTGGCAAACAACTTCGGCATGCCCGTCGAGTAATAATCGATGACGAATCTTTTCAGTTGTATCGTGAAGGGCAAATCCTGAATCAGCACGCCATCCTGCTGCGGAATAATGGCTGTACTGCTGCTGCTGCCTTCCGGAATCAGCGTATTGCCACGGAAAGTCGGATTACCCAACCCAAGTCGATGCTGCTCGGGAATTTGCGCAATGACACCACTGCCGGAAAACGGTGTTTTATCGAAAATAACTTTTTGTATGCGTATCGGCAATTCGGAGTCCAGCAAGCCGCCAATACAAATGATGACGATGGAGCTATGCGCAAAAATATAGCCCCATTTGTTGGCCGCACCTTGCCGGCCGGCGATCAGCGTTGCGCCCTCTTTCTCCACAACCTTGGTTTTATAGCCGTTGGCTGCAACGCGCGCCAGACTTTGCGCAGTCAATGCGGCGCGTGAAAACGGCACCCGCCACTCGGCCTTGTGGTGAAAATTGCGCAACGATTGCTCTCGCACATTTTCGCGCCAGCTGCGCATGTCCTTCAACATTTTCGGTGTATTGCGAATCAGGCATAACGAGGTCGAAATCACCAAAAACGCCATGATCAGCAAAAACCACCATGTCGAATACAGCGCATAAAGATTGAGTTTGGCGAATACCTCAAACCAGAATGGACCGAACTGATTAACGTAATTCGTCATCGGCTCGTTTTGCTTGAGCACCGTACCGATAATCGAGGCAATCGAAATCAATGTCAGCAAGCTGATGGCAAAACGCATCGAAGACAGCAATTCCACCGTATCCGCCAGCCAGCGACGGCTGGTTTTCAGTTCCCATCCACCCGTACTTGTTTCTGTTTCGCTCGTCATTCGCTCATCCTAAAACCGCATCTGCAACAACAACCCGTTGCCGTACAGGCAAGATACGGGGCGATTTCCCCGCACTAGCGCCGAAAAAGAAAAGGGGCAGCCCTTGGCTACCCCTTCGTTCATACTCTGGCAATTATTTTTATTATTATTTCAAACCAGCGACGTAGTCAGCAACCGCTTTGATCTCTTCGTCCGACATGCGTTTAACGATCTTGCTCATCTGATCGTTTTTACGTGCGCCGGTACGAAAGGCAATCAGCTGCGCTTCCGTATAAGTCTGGTGCTGACCAGCCAGGCGTGGGAATTGTGCCGGCAGACCGGCGCCGTTTGCACTGTGGCAGGCTGCGCAGGCAGGAACACTTTTCTCGGCAATACCGCCGCGGAAAATATGTTTGCCGAGTTCAACCGTATCCTTGTTTCTGGCCGCGCCCGGAGTCGGTTTCGACTTGTCGATATAGGCGATCAGGTTGCGGATGTCTTCTTCCGTCATGCCTTTGGCAATCGGCCCCATGATCGCGTTGTTGCGTGCGCCACTTTTAAAATCGAGCAATTGCTTGTGGATATACGCACCGTGCTGGCCGGACAGTTTCGGATTCTCTGCAATGGAAGAATTACCGGCAGCGCCATGACAAGCGATACAGGCAATAACGTTACGTGTTGCATCGCCGGTGTTATACAGTGCTTCGCCCTTGGCTGGATCGGCTTTGGCGACTTTCTTCTCTTCGGAAGCATGGCCAATAGAAGCGACCGCCAGCAATGCAACGAACAAGGATTTTACGATTGGTAAATAAACACGATTCATTCACACACCCTGAGACTTAATATTGAAATCTGCCCTATTGGCGACGTTTTTTACTGCAACCGCGTACGAGTTGGCCACTGCAGCCCAACAATGCGTAACCCCTTATTGTACAATAGCTTTCCGGCATTTTTGCCACCTCTTACGCATTTTCTGCTCATCCTATGTCCTTACTTTGGCAAGCCCGCTTCTTCACCACGGTGAATCATCTCCGTGATTTGCCAAATACGCAAGTCCCTGAAATCGCCTTTGCCGGCCGTTCTAACGCCGGCAAATCTACTGCAATCAACATTTTATCCAACCAGAAAAAGCTGTGTTTTGCCTCCAAAACACCAGGTCGTACGCAGCATATCAACTATTTTTCGATCGGCGGCGCGCATGTCGGCCAGCATCGCAAAGATGAAACAAAGGTTGAGGAAATCCGTGCCATGCTGGTCGATTTGCCAGGTTATGGCTATGCGGAAGTCTCCGGCTCCGCCAAGCATCACTGGCAGGAACTGCTGGGTGATTATGTGCAGCGTCGCGAACAACTCGCCGCATTAGTGCTGATTGTGGACTCGCGCCGACCGTTTACCGATCTCGATATCCAGATGCTGGAATGGTTTGCACCGACCGGCAAGCCGATACACTGCATCCTGACGAAATCGGACAAGCTGAATCGCAACGAATCCACGAATGCGCTGCGCACGGCCAATACCCTGCTGGCAAGTTACGTAGATGAATACGGCCAACCGTTTCCGTTTACTGCCCAATTGTTTTCCGCTCTCAAACGCACCGGCATCGACGAGGCCAACGACAAGATTCTGGAATTGCTGGGATTGAACGATGATGTGAACGAGGAATCACATAGCGAAACGGCAGGCGATGCCGGAAAAACTGAATAAAAAGATAAAAAAAAGCCCTGGAGAAAGGGGAGTATCTCCAGGGCAATAACGCCATATCGCATAGTACGACCTGGCCCCGCTCAGGGAGGAGAAGCGGGAGATGCAAAGCATCTGCTACTAGGACGAGCACGCGATCAAAAAGTTTCATTTATTTTGAGCGCTTTTTTAACCACACTCATCTTGCTGAAGACTGCCATGTCCAAACTTTTATCTAATGCACAATTTCCCGCCGTACGGATGCGTCGCATGCGCAAGGATGCATTCTCGCGCGCGATGATGCGTGAAAACGTATTAACACCGGCCGATCTGATTTATCCGGTATTTATTACCGAAGGCGTCAACCAGCGCGAGAAAATCGCCTCCATGCCAGGAGTCGAACGCTTGTCTGTCGATTTGCTGCTCAGCGTCGCCGAAGAATGCGTCGGCTTGCATATCCCGGTGCTGGCGCTCTTCCCCGTCATCAATGCATCGCTGAAAACGCCGGACGGTATCGAAGCCGGCAATCCGGATGGACTGGTGCCGCGCGCAGTACGTGAATTGAAAAAGCGTTTTCCGGAACTCGGCATTCTGACCGACGTCGCACTTGATCCCTACACCAGCCACGGCCAGGATGGCGTGCTGGATGCGCACGGTTACGTATTGAATGATGAAACCTGCTCCATTCTTACCAAACAGGCATTGGTCCATGCCGAAGCCGGCGTGGATATCGTCGCACCATCCGACATGATGGATGGCCGCATAGGCGCGATTCGCAATGCGCTGGAAGCCCATCACCATATCTACACGCGCATCATGGCGTATTCGGCCAAATACGCATCGGCATTTTACGGTCCGTTCCGCGATGCAGTCGGTTCCTCAGCCACGCTGGGGAAAAGCAACAAGGCAACCTACCAGATGGATCCAGCCAACAGCGATGAAGCCTTGCGGGAAGTTGCACTCGATCTCGCCGAAGGCGCCGACATGGTCATGGTCAAACCGGGCATGCCGTATCTGGATATCGTGCGTCGCGTCAAGGATGAGTTCAAGGTGCCTACCTTTGCCTATCAAGTCAGCGGCGAGTACGCAATGATCAAGGCCGCCGCACAACATGGCTGGCTCGATCATGACAAAACCATGATGGAAGCCATGATTGCCTTCAAGCGCGCCGGCGCCGACGGGGTACTGACTTACTTTGCACGCGATATTGCACGACGCCTGAAACTGGGCTGATCGCCCACTATTCGACATCCGGCAACAAGCACACTGAAATTCGGCATGCAAAAAAAAAAGCGTCCGCAAACGGACGCTTTTTTACTTGTCGCTATCGCCTTATTTATTCGGCTGCGGCGTCACGCGCAAATATGGACGCTCTGCCGTATAGCCTTTAGGGAATTTCTGCTTGATGACTGCTTCATCCTGTATCGACAAGGGAATAATCACGTCATCACCATCACGCCAGTTACCCGGTGTGGCAACGGTATAACCATCGGTCAATTGCAAGGCATCGATGGCGCGCAAAATCTCATCGAAATTACGTCCTACGCTCATAGGATAGGTCAGCGTCAAACGGATTTTCTTTTGTGGATCAATGATGAATACCGAACGCACGGTCGCAGTGACAGATTGGTTCGGATGAATCATGTCATACAAGACCGAAACGGATTTGTCTGCATCCGCCACAATAGGAAAACCAACTACCGTTTTTTGCGTGGCCTCGATATCCTTGATCCACGCCAGATGCTGGTCAGCCGGATCGACCGACAAGGCAATCGCCTTCACATTACGTTTGTCGAATTGCGGCTTCAATTTGGCGGTCAAGCCGAGTTCCGTTGTGCACACGGGCGTGAAATCGGCGGGATGTGAAAACAGGACAACCCACGAATTACCGGCCCATTCATGAAATTTGATTTTCCCGATCGAGCTATCCTGCTCGAAATCAGGGGCGATATCACCCAAACGTAATGTCATCATTTTCTCCTTTGTTGTGCAATCACAAGAATCTGACTATATCTGTGCCAGACAGTTTTCCCAACGACAAATATCGACTATACAAATAACGGGAAGCTATGATCATAGCGCAATGTGGCCCGCTATCGCATCTATCAAAGCTGCTTGATAAGCGCCAGCGATTGCGTGAACTTGTCGGCTTTTTGAAAACCGATTACACGACCGCCGCGAATTTCCTGTCCGCGCTTATCAAAGAAAATAATCGCCGGCGGGCCGAATAAATTGAAACGCCGCAACAATTCCTTATCGTACGCATTATTTTCCGTCACATCGATTTGCAGCAAGACCATGTCGGCGAATTGCACGCGTACCCGCGGATCGGTAAAGGTCAGTTTTTCCATTTCTATACACGAGACGCACCAGTCGGCATAGAAATCCAGCATCACGTTTTTACCACCAGCCTGTGCAATCGCCGCATCCAGCTCGGCACTGGTTTTTACACGCACAAAGGCTGGCTTGTGCACGCCATCTGCGCTCAAATGCGCCAACGGTGCCCATGCATCACGGCCGCCGGTGCTCACTCCCACCAATTGCGTCGCACCCAGAATGACAAACACCAATCCCAGTGCCTTGGCAAACCATTTGCCTTTACCCCACAATAAATAAGCGCCATAGGCAATTCCCAACGCTGCTGCAGCCAGCATTTGTGCGACCGCAGGAATAATCGGCGCAACCATCCAGACGGCAAGTGCCAGCATCAATACGCCGAAGAAGCGCTTGACGTCACTCATCCATGCACCGGTGCGCGGCAGCAGGGTTCCGGCCGAGGCGCCGACCAGCAGCAAGGGTACACTCATGCCAACCGCCATCGAAAACAATGCACTGCCGCCTATGGTGAGATCGCGCGTCTGGCTGATATAAACCAGGGCGCCTGCCAGCGGTGCAGCCACGCACGGGCCAACGATCAAGGCCGATAGTGCGCCCATGACAAATACGCCGATCAGCCTGCCCGTACTCTGCCGCTCTGAAACACGCGTCAGTCTGTGTTGCACAAATGCCGGCATCTGCAGGTGATACACATCAAACATCGACAATGCCAGGCCAACCATCAAAATAGCGAAGCCACTCAAAACCCAGGGGTTCTGCAATGCAGCCGACAATCCTTCACCAATCCATCCGGCCGCAAGACCCAGACAGGTATACACCAAAGCCATCCCGAGCGAATACACGGCAGCCAGCAACAAGCCGCGACTCCGTTTTGCCTGCGTGCCTTCGCCGATAATAATGCTGGATAAAATTGGCACCATAGGCAACACGCAAGGCGTAAATGCAAGGCCCAGACCCAGCAGAAAAAACAGCGGCAGTATCGTCAGCAATTTCCCGCTTTGCAACGTACGCTCTATGCGTCCCGTTTCCGAATCAAGCACAACATTTTTTATCGCATCATCGCTATCAGCAAGAATTTGCAAACCTTGATCCGATGCCCCGCTTTTCACTCCATCGCCTTGTGCAAACAAGCTTGCCTGTGAATCCATAGGGGAATAGCACAAACCTTTATCCGAGCATCCCTGACTGCTGGCCGTCAGCATAAAGCGCCCCGATGCCTGAACCGGGATACGTATCGTCACGCTGTTGCGATAGGTTTCCACATCCTTTTGAAATGTCTGATCGAATTTTATTTTCCCGGCAGGAATGACTGCATCGCCCAAAGTAGCGCCGCTGGCCTTGAATGCAAAACGCTCGCGGTACATATAATATTCATCGGCGATGGCATACGTGACAGCGATCGTTTTCGCATCAACCATGCGGGCCGAAAATTGAAAGGCGACTTCAGGCGCAAGGAAATCTTCATCAGCATGCGCCAGCAAAGGCAAGGTACACAGCAAGGCCAGCAAAACAAAAAAGCGAGGCATAACAGCCATTTTTCCAAACCCGCATCCAGCCTGCAGCAGAGAATGTGCACGAGGCGAGATCTGCGATATCAACAGCCATTTCTTAAACATTCCTATCCTTATTCGTTTCCTGCACAATCCAGTCGAGGTAAGCGGGCAAGCCATCGACAATCGGAATCGCAATGATCTCCGGCACAACATATGGATGTACCGCCTTGATCGCCGCCTCTAACGCCGCGTAATGCGCCGGGATCGTCTTGATTTGCAACGTTACTTCATTCGCCTCTTCCAGCGCACCTTGCCAATGATAGAGAGAGCGAACCGTCGGCAGGATATTGACACATGCTGCCAGGCGCGCTTCAAGCAGCGCACGCGCCAAGCGTCCTGCCACCTCTGCATCGGGCACATTCGTCAATACCAACAGGGTTTGATGAGAGAGGGGCATGAAGAAGCTGAACCCTTTGAGTGTAGCGAATGGATTTGATTCAATAGAACGTGATTCAGTCGCGATGGATCAGCGAAAAGCATGCAAGCGTCCCTTACCAGCGGCCTCTATCTTGCCACAAACATGCTTTTCTTGAAGGCGCGCAGAAAAAACAAAAGCCAGGCATCGCCTGGCTTTTATCATTTGTGCAACCGCATACTGCGGCGGCCGGCTTATTCGCCGCTATTGTCTTCTACAGCTTCCGTTGTTTCCGGACGATCGACCAATTCGATGAAAGCCATCGGTGCGTTGTCGCCAGCACGGAAACCCATTTTCAGGATACGCAGGTAGCCGCCGTTACGATTTGCGTAACGTGGGCCCAGTTCAGCGAACAGTTTGACAACCATTTCACGGTCGCGCAGACGGTTGAACGCCAAACGCTTGTTAGCCAGGCTGTCGGTTTTGCCGAGGGTCAGGATCGGTTCGATCACGCGACGCAGCTCTTTAGCTTTTGGCAATGTGGTTTTGATTGCTTCATGACGCAGCAGCGAAACAGTCATGTTGCGCAACATTGCGAGACGGTGGGAAGAAGTACGATTTAACTTACGAAGGCCGTGACGGTGACGCATGGTAATTCCTTTCAGTTTTTGAGTTTAAATCCAGTTCTTCTATCGGCATTGCAGCTAGCAATGGCGCGGACCGGTATCTATAATTTTTACGACGACGGATTCTACTACAAATTCATCGGGACAGAGTTGTCTCTGTCCCGGCAAAAATTACTTCTCCAAACCGGCTGGCGGCCAGTTTTCGAGTTTCATGCCCAGTGTCAAACCACGGGATGCCAGTACTTCCTTGATTTCATTCAGGGATTTACGGCCGAGGTTAGGCGTTTTGAGCAGTTCGTTTTCGCTACGCTGGATCAGATCGCCAATGTAGTAAATGTTTTCTGCTTTGAGGCAGTTAGCCGAACGAACTGTGAGTTCCAGATCATCCACTGGGCGTAACAGGATAGGATCGACTGCTGGTGCACGTGAAGGTGCATCTGCAGGTGCTTCTGTGCCTTCCAGCGCAGCGAATACATTCAACTGATCAACCAGAACACGAGCCGATTGACGAATCGCTTCTTCAGGTGTGATCACGCCGTTGGTTTCGATGTTGATGACCAGCTTGTCCAGATCGGTACGTTGCTCAACGCGAGCCGATTCAACAGCGTACGAAACGCGGCGAACTGGCGAGAACGAAGCGTCCAGAATGATACGACCAATGGTCTTGTTGGTATCTTCGGACAAACGACGCACGTTACCTGGCACATAGCCACGGCCTTTTTCGACTTTGATCTGCATGTCGAGTTTGCCGCCGGCGGTCAGGTGAGCAATCACGTGATCCGGATTAACGAGTTCTACGTCGTGTGGCAATTCGATATCGGAAGCCAGCACAGCGCCTTCGCCTTCTTTTTTCAAAGTCAGCGTGACATCGTCGCGGTTGTGCAACTTGAACACAACGCCCTTCAGATTCAACAGCAGGTCCACGACGTCTTCCTGCACGCCGTCGAGTGACGAATATTCGTGCACGACGCCAGCGATCGTGACTTCTGTCGGCGCGTAGCCAACCATCGAAGACAACAGGACGCGACGCAGCGCGTTACCCAGCGTATGACCGTAACCGCGTTCAAACGGCTCCATGACGACTTTGGCGTGACCTGCACCGAGTACTTCGACTTCAATAATACGTGGCTTCAACAAACTGTTTTGCATGAAATGTCCTTTTCAATACCCTCGGCTCATTACACCGATAAGGCTGATGGCATTACGAGAAAAGCCCACCAGAAGGTGGGCCGGGGATTCAGTATTAACGGGAATACAATTCGACGATCAGCGATTCGTTGACGTCGTTAGCGATTTCGCTGCGATCTGGAGCGGACTTGAAAGTACCTTCCATTTTTTTCGCATCAACAGCAACCCACGATGGCAGACCGATTTGTTCTGCCAGCGACAGTGCTTCAACGATACGCACTTGCTTTTTCGCTTTTTCACGAACGGCGATGATATCGCCTGGTTTAACTTGATACGAAGCGATGTTGACAACGATACCGTTGACGGTGAACGCCTTGTGCGAGACCAATTGACGGCCTTCAGCACGTGTCGAACCGAAACCCATACGATATACAACGTTGTCCAGGCGCGCTTCCAGCAACTTCAACAGTGTTTCACCGGTGTTGCCTTTACGACGATCAGCTTCAGCAAAGTAACGGCGGAATTGACGTTCCAGAATGCCGTACATGCGTTTTACTTTTTGCTTCTCACGCAATTGATTGCCGTAGTCAGAGGTACGAGCACCGGAAGTGCGACCATGTTGACCAGGTTTCGAATCAAGTTTGCATTTCGAGTCCAGCGAACGACGTGCGCTTTTCAGGAAAAGGTCGGTACCTTCACGACGAGAGAGTTTTGCTTTAGGTCCAATATAACGTGCCACGAGAATTTCCTTTAAATGTATGACGCCCCGAATGAATTTCTGAAGATCAAATTCAAATTCATTGAGCGCTAGTCTGGTCGACTTGCAATCAGACAGTGGGCTTACTTAAGAACAAAACCCGCCAAGGTCATTGGCGGGCAAATTACGGTACAACAGACTACCGTTGCAACGAATACTTAGATACGACGACGCTTTGGTGGGCGGCAACCGTTATGCGGCACTGGTGTGACGTCTTGAATCTGGGTAATTTTGATACCGAGATTGTTCAACGCACGAACCGAAGATTCGCGACCTGGACCTGGGCCCTTGATGCGCACTTCCAGATTCTTGATACCGCATTCGATCGCGACCTTGCCGGCGGCTTCAGCTGCAACCTGCGCTGCAAACGGGGTCGATTTACGCGAACCCTTGAAACCTGCACCGCCAGACGTTGCCCATGACAGCGCATTGCCTTGACGATCGGTGATCGTGATGATGGTGTTGTTGAAAGACGCGTGGATGTGCGCGATGCCTTCAGCAACGTTCTTTTTAACTTTCTTACGCACGCGTGCTGATGCGGCGTTATTAGGTGCTTTTGCCATAATTCTTTCCTTGAATCCGACGACTAGTCAAACTGCGCTAGGATTATTTTTTCAGCGATTGCGCTGCTTTACGCGGACCCTTGCGAGTACGAGCATTTGTACGTGTGCGTTGACCACGGCAAGGCAAGCCTTTGCGGTGACGCATACCACGATAGCAACCCAAGTCCATCAGGCGCTTGATGTTCATCGAGATTTCACGACGCAGATCGCCTTCTACGATGAATTTTGCAATTTCATCGCGCAGCTTTTCCAGTTCGCTATCGTCCAGATCTTTGACCTTTTTAGTGGTCAGAACACCAGTTGTGTCGCAAATTTTTTGCGCACGTGGGCGGCCAATACCATAAATAGCGGTCAGACCGATTACGGTATGTTGATGATTGGGTACGTTTACCCCTGCGATACGTGCCATTCGTTATTCCTCAATCAATAACGTTAAATTAACCTTGGCGCTGCTTATGACGCGGTTCGATGCAAATTACTCGAACGACGCCCTTGCGCTTGATGATCTTACAGTTGCGGCAGATCCGCTTGACTGATGCGAGCACTTTCATTTTTGCCCTCTTCCTTACAGTTCTTGATTCGTTTTAAAGTTACTTAGTACGGAACACGATTCGTGCCCTGCTTAGATCATAAGGCGTCAACTCTACCGTCACCTTGTCGCCAGGCAGAATGCGAATATAGTTCATGCGCATTTTCCCTGAAATATGACCAAGCACTACGTGCCCATTTTCCAACTTGACTCGAAATGTTGCGTTTGGGAGATTTTCTAGAATCTCCCCCTGCATTTGGATTACGTCGTCTTTTGCCATTCGTTTCGTTTTCCTCGCGCTTAACGCGTCGGAATTCCGCCCTTGAAGTTTGCCTTGCGGAGTAACGACTCATACTGTTGGGACATCACGTAGTTTTGTACTTGCGCCATGAAATCCATCGTTACCACTACAATAATCAGAAGCGATGTTCCACCGAAGTAGAACGGCACCTTCCAACGAGCAATCAGGAACTCAGGCAACAAACAAACCAGCGTAATGTAGACCGCGCCAGCCAACGTCAACCGAGTCAAAATCTTGTCAATGTACCGAGCGGTTTGATCGCCAGGACGAATACCCGGAACAAACGCACCACTCTTCTTCAAATTATCGGCTGTTTCTTTGCTGTTGAATACCAGTGCGGTATAGAAGAAGCAGAAGAAAACAATCGCAGCAGCATACAACAGTGCATGTATCGGTTCACCAGGCGCCATCGATGCAGCCAAATCTTTCAGGAAACGAACAACCGGGCTGGTCGTTTCGCCTGATGTGAACCAACTCGTAATCGTCGCCGGAAACAGAATGATCGACGAAGCGAAAATTGGAGGAATCACACCAGCCATATTCAGCTTCAGTGGCAAATGACTGCTTTGACCACCGTAAATCTTGTTACCAACTTGACGCTTGGCGTAGTTCACCAGAATCTTGCGCTGACCGCGTTCAATGAACACAACCAGATAGGTAACCGCTGCAACTACCAGACAGATCAGAATCGCCGACAATGCATTCATCGAACCGGTACGTACCAATTCAAACAAACCGGCAACTGCTGTTGGCAAACCTGCCGCAATACCTGCAAAAATGATGATCGAGATACCGTTGCCCAAACCGCGCTCGGTAATTTGCTCGCCCAACCACATCAAGAACATCGTGCCGGTAACCAGCGTAATTACTGTTGTCAGACGGAACGCCATACCTGGATCAATGACCAGATTAGCTTGCGACTCCAATGCAACAGCAATACCCAAACCCTGGAAAGTCGCCAGCAACAACGTGCCGTAGCGCGTGTACTGCGTAATCTTTCGACGGCCGGCTTCGCCTTCTTTCTTCAACGCTTCCATCTGCGGCGACACTACCGACATTAACTGCATGATGATCGATGCAGAAATGTAAGGCATGATGCCGAGCGCAAATACTGTAAAGCGGGACAACGCGCCACCGGAGAACATGTTGAACATGCCCAG
Organism: Herminiimonas fonticola; assembly: GCF_040395855.1. Lineage (GTDB taxonomy): Bacteria > Pseudomonadota > Gammaproteobacteria > Burkholderiales > Burkholderiaceae_D > Oxalicibacterium > Oxalicibacterium fonticola_A. Next base: position 53,203 of record NZ_JBEBPO010000001.1, read on the forward strand.
GATGCCGCCTTGATTCTGCTTGAACAACTGCGCCAATTCGTCCGGATTGATCCCCGGGACAGGAATGTGCGCGCCAATGCGGAATACGATCAACGCACCAAGCAAAAACCACAGGCGATTCCATGGAAAACCACTGGATGCACCCTTAGCAAGCTGAGGAGTAGTTGCCACTATTTACTCCGTTATCAGACTAAACTTAAGCAACCGAACCGCCAGCGGCTTCGATCGCTGCTTTTGCGCCTTTTGTCGCGATCAGGCCTTTGAGTGTCACTTTTTTAGTGAGCTCACCGGACAGGATCACGCGAACGACACGTGCCAGTTCACCGATAACGCCAGCTTGTTTCAATGCCAGGATATCGATTTCCGTTACTGGCAATGCTTCCAGGTCGGACAAGCGAACTTCTGCTTTGTATGGCGTTGCCAGCGATTTGAAACCGCGCTTAGGCAAACGACGTTGCAAAGGCATTTGACCGCCTTCGAAACCGACTTTATGAAAACCGCCTGAACGGGATTTTTGACCTTTGTGACCACGGCCGGCTGTCTTGCCCAGGCCGGAGCCGATACCGCGACCGACGCGACGCTTGTAGTGCTTGGCGCCGTCTGCTGGTTGAATAGTATTCAATTCCATGATGTTCTCCGTGTGCAAGCCGAAGCTTACGACACCACTTTCACAAGGTACGATACTTTATTAATCATGCCGCGAACTGCCGGCGTATCTTCCAACTCGGAAACCGAATTGATACCGCGCAAGCCAAGGCCGCGAACGGTAGCACGATGTGTTTCGCGTGTGCCGATCAGACCTTTGACCAATTTAACTTTGACTGTATTTGCCATAGTGCTCACCTTAGCCCAGAATTTCTTCGACAGATTTGCCGCGTTTCGCTGCAATTTCCGAAGCTGTATTCATTTTTGCCAAGCCTTCCAGCGTCGCACGAACCATGTTGTAAGGGTTGGTCGAGCCAGTGGATTTCGCCACTACGTTCGTTACACCCATTACTTCAAAAATTGCGCGCATTGGACCGCCGGCAATCACACCGGTACCGTCTTTGGCTGGCAGCATCAAAACTGACGACGCGCCGTGCTTGCCGGTAACCGTATGTTGCAAAGTACCGTTTTTCAACGTGACTTTGATCATTTTGCGGCGTGCTTCTTCCATAGCTTTCTGTACGGCTACTGGCACTTCTTTCGACTTGCCTTTACCCATACCGATGCGGCCATCGCCATCACCAACGACTGCGAGTGCTGCGAAACCCATGATACGACCACCCTTGACCACTTTGGTCACACGGTTGACCGCGATCATTTTTTCGCGCATGCCGTCGTCCGGCTTCTCGCTTTGCATTTTCGATTGCATTTTTGCCATGACGATTCTTCCTTAGAACTTCAGACCAGCTTCACGCGCAGCTTCAGCAACTGCTTTAACGCGGCCGTGGTAACGGAAACCGGAGCGATCGAACGCAACTTCGGCGATTCCTGCTTTCAGTGCTTTTTCTGCAACGCGCTTACCGACCAGTGCAGCTGCGGCAACGTTACCGCCTGCGCCCGATTGGCCAGCCAACTCTTTACGCACTTCAGCTTCAGCGGTCGAAGCAGAAGCCAGTATTTTGGCATCCGGTCCGATGATGCTCGCGTAGATGTGCAAGTTGGTGCGATGCACTGCCAGGCGGATAACCTTCAACTCGGCGATCTTGGCCCGAGTTTGGCGTCCGCGGCGCAGACGTGATTGTTTCTTATCCATCGTCAACCCTTACTTCTTCTTGGTTTCTTTAATCACAACCACTTCGTCCGAATAACGAACGCCCTTGCCTTTATATGGCTCAGGCGGACGGTAAGCACGGACTTCAGCAGCTACCTGACCAACGCTTTGGCGATCAATCCCTTTAATCAGGATCTCGGTCTGGGTCGGCGTCTCAACCTTGATACCAGCTGGCATCGAGTGAACGACCGGATGCGAGAAGCCCAAGGAAAGATTCAACTTGTCGCCTTGCGCTGCAGCACGGAAACCAACACCAACCAGCGTCAATTTCTTTTCAAAGCCTTTGGTTACGCCATTGACCATGTTATTGACCAATGCGCGCAAGGTACCCGACATCGCATTTGCTTCGCGGCTGTCGTTAGCTGGCTTGAAATTCAATGTACCGCTAGCGTTCTCGATTTGCACCAGGCCATTCAATGCCTGGGACAAGGAGCCCAACGGGCCTTTAACTGTAATTTGCGCTGCAGTAATGGTCGCTTCCGCGCCACTAGGCAGTGCAATCGGCATTTTACCTACACGAGACATATTGCACTCCTTAGGCGACGTAGCAAATAACTTCGCCACCGACACCGGTTGCGCGCGCTTTGCGGTCAGTCATGACACCCTTAGGTGTCGACACAATCGCCACACCCAAACCGTTCATGACGTTTGGAATGTCATCTTTGCCTTTGTAGACGCGCAACCCTGGACGGGACACACGCTCCAAACGCTCGATAACTGGACGACCGGCATAATATTTCAAACCGATTTTCAGTTCTGCCTTACCAGCATCTTCTGTCACGGCGTAGTCTTCAATGTAACCCTCGTCACGCAGGACGTTGGCGATGGCAATTTTGACTTTCGACGATGGCATTGCCACCGACGTTTTTTGCACAACTTGCGCATTGCGGATACGGGTCAGCATATCGGCGATAGGATCGCTCATACTCATTGCTTATTCTCCTATTACCAGCTGGCTTTAGTCATACCCGGAATTTCACCACGCATGGCGATTTCACGGAGCTTAATACGGCCCAAACCGAACTTACGGAAAGTGCCACGCGGGCGACCAGTCAAAGCGCAACGGTTACGTTGACGAGTAGGAGCCGAGTTACGTGGCAACGCCTGCAATTTCAGGCGCGCTTCGTAGCGCTCTTCTTCCGACTTCGATTGGTCATCAATGATTGCCTTCAACTCAGCGCGTTTGCCGGCGTATTTCTTCACCAGGTCTGCACGCTTTTGTTCACGGTTAATCAGTGCCAGTTTTGCCATGGCAACCTCAGTTTCTGAACGGAAATTTAAATGCGGCGAGAAGCGCTTTTGCTTCATCGTCGGTCTTTGCAGTTGTCGTGATACTGATATTCATACCACGCAATGCATCAATTTTGTCGTATTCAATTTCGGGGAAAATGATCTGCTCTTTCACACCGATATTGTAGTTACCACGACCATCGAATGCCTTACCCGAAATACCACGGAAATCGCGCACACGTGGCAACGCAACCGTAATAAAGCGATCAAGGAATTCGTACATCTGAGCGCCACGCAAAGTCACCATACAACCGATTGGATAACCTTCACGGATTTTGAAACCCGCAATCGCTTTACGCGCCTTGGTCACAACCGGTTTCTGACCTGCAATCTTGGTCAAGTCGCCAACTGCGTGCTCGATGATCTTTTTGTCCGCAATCGCTTCCGACAGACCCATGTTCAGGGTGATCTTCAGGATGCGCGGAACTTCCATTACCGACTTGTACGCGAATTTCGCGGTCAAATCGCCAACGACTTTTTCTTTATAGAATTCTTGGAGACGGGCCATGATCTCTTAAACCTTCACTGCTTCGCCGCTTGACTTGTAAACGCGGACTTTTTTACCGTCCACATCTTTAAAGCCAGCACGATCTGCCTTGCCGGTTGCTGCATTGAACAACGCAACATTCGACACATGAATTGGCATCAGCTTATCGACGATGCCGCCAGTTGCACCTGTCATCGGGTTAGGCTTGGTCGCTTTTTTAGCAACGTTCACACCCTCGACAACCAGGTAATTAGCGTCAACGCGACGTTGCACAACGCCACGCTTACCCTTGTCTTTGCCAGTCAGCACAATGACTTCGTCGCTTTTACGAATCTTATCCATCACGACTCCTTACAGAACTTCAGGCGCGAGAGAAACGATTTTCATGAAGCGCTCAGTGCGCAGTTCACGTGTAACCGGTCCAAAAATACGCGTACCAATTGGTTCCAGCTTTGCATTCAGCAAAACTGCTGCATTGCCGTCGAACTTGACGAGGGAGCCATCTTGACGACGAACACCTTTGGCAGTACGCACAACAACTGCGTTATAAATTTCGCCTTTTTTCACGCGACCACGTGGCGCAGCAACTTTGACGGTGACTTTGATCACATCGCCAATGCTTGCGTAACGGCGCTTTGAACCGCCGAGCACCTTGATGCACATTACTTCGCGAGCACCCGTGTTGTCGGCTACTTCGAGCCGGCTTTCAGTTTGAATCATAGTGTTTTCTTTCCCAACTTAACCCGCTTTGCACACAACGCGCATTGCGGTCAGTCTTGGTCTCGGCAGCCCGCCGAAAGCAGACTGATGAGGTGGACGATTTTAAAACTTCGATTAGCACCATTACTTCCTGGCACCAAAACTTTTACTGCCTTTCCTGCAACTCAAAACATTGCAAGAACGAAGCCCGCTATTATTACACCGAAATAGCGGGCCTGCAACAACTAATTAAACTATTTGCGCAGCTTGTACAACGCGCGTCACGGTCCAGGCTTTAGTCTTGGAGATCGGACGACCTTCTTGAATCTCGACCGTATCGCCAGCTTTTGCCTGGTTGCCTTCATTGTGCGCATGATACTTGTTCGAACGCATAATGATTTTGCCGTACAAAGGATGCTTGACGTGACGCTCGATCAGCACGGTTACGGTCTTGTCCATCTTGTCAGACACAACTTTGCCAATCAACGTACGCTTAAGCGCTTGTTTTACTTGATCGTTCATTATTTGGCGTCCTTCTGATTCATGACCGTTTTCACACGTGCTATGTCGCGACGTACTTTTTTCAGCTGCGACGTGTTGTTCAGCTGTTGTGTTGCAATCTGCATGCGCAGACCGAACTGCGCTTTCAGCAGATCGTTCAGTTCTTTGGTCAAAGCCGCTTGGTCTTTGCCTTGGAGTTCAGATGCTTTCATGTTCGCCCCTATCATTGGCCGACTTGACGAACGACGAACGTGGTCAACAGCGGCAGCTTAGCTGCAGCCAACCGGAACGCTTCGCGTGCCAGAGCCTCGTCCACACCATCCATCTCGTACAACATTTTGCCTGGCTGAATCTCAGCCACGTAGTATTCCGGATTACCCTTACCGTTACCCATACGGACTTCAGCAGGCTTGTTCGAAATTGGCTTGTCCGGGAAAATACGAATCCAGATACGGCCACCACGTTTGATGTGACGCGTCATTGCACGACGCGCCGCTTCAATTTGACGCGCTGTGATACGACCGCGACCAATTGCCTTCAAACCGAATTCGCCAAACGATACGGCGGTGCCGCGCGAGTGGGAAATACCGGTGTTACGGCCTTTTTGCTCTTTACGATATTTTCTGCGTGCTGGTTGCAGCATGATTATTCTCCTGCTTTCTCAGCCGAAACAGCACCGTCAACAGCGGCATCCGGCTTTTTAGCACGAACACGTTTCGCAGCCGGTGCGGCGCCTGGTGCAGCAGCACCTGGTTGGCCTTCTGGGCGTGCAGTACGTGGACGGCTGCTTGGTTTGCCATCGTCACGGCGTGGGCCACGACGCTTGGTGTCATCTTCTTTGGTCAGGTCGACTGGCGGTTCGCCGCTAGGCAGACGATCGCCTTTGTAGACCCAGACCTTGATACCGATGATGCCGTAGGTGGTTTCAGCTTCGCCAAAACCGTAATCGATCTCTGCACGCAGTGTGTGGAGTGGCACGCGACCTTCGCGATACCATTCTTTACGTGCGATCTCGATACCGTTCAAACGACCGGACGACATGATCTTGATACCTTGTGCGCCGAGGCGCATGGCGTTTTGCATCGCGCGCTTCATTGCACGACGGAACATGATGCGTTTTTCCAATTGCTGTGCAATCGAATCAGCGATCAGTTGTGCGTCGGTTTCAGGCTTGCGAATTTCTTCGATATTCACATGAACCGGCACGCCCATCATTTTGGTCAGCGCGGATTTCAATACTTCAATGTCTTCGCCTTTTTTACCGATCACGACACCAGGACGCGAGCTGTAAATTGTAATGCGAGCATTTTTTGCCGGACGCTCAATAATGACGCGGCCAACCGAAGCATTCTTCAGTTTGGTCTTCAGGTATGCGCGAACTTTGAGATCTTCGTTGAGCATGGTGGCAAAATTGCTATTGCCAGCATACCAACGCGATGCCCAGTTGCGTGTAACCGCAAGGCGGAAACCGGTTGGATGTATCTTCTGTCCCATCGTGACTCCTTAGTTACCGACAGTCACGTAAATGTGACAGGATTGTTTAGAGATACGATCACCCCGGCCTTTAGCGCGTGCTGTGAAGCGCTTCAGGATCGGGCCCTTTTCAACGTAGATCGTTTTCACGAACAATTCGTCGATGTCAGCACCGTCATTGTGCTCGGCGTTCGCAATTGCGGACTCCAACACACGCTTGATGATAGCCGCGCCTTTTTTAGGGCTGAACTGCAGCAGGTTCAGAGCAGCGTCAACTTTCTTGCCGCGGATTTGATCCGCAACCAGACGACCCTTCTGATCCGACAGGCGCACGCCTTTGAGGATAGCTTTAGTTTCCATTATTTCTTAGCCTTCTTGTCAGCAGCGTGGCCCTTGAACGTACGGGTCAGCGCGAATTCGCCAAGTTTATGACCAACCATGTTTTCCGAAACATACACCGGGACGTGTTGCTTGCCGTTATGCACAGCAATTGTCAGACCGATGAAATCCGGCATGATGGTCGAACGGCGGGACCATGTTTTGATTGGCTTTTTGTCTTTGATCGCTTGCGCGGTTTCGACTTTTTTCACCAGGTGGGCGTCGCAAAACGGCCCTTTTTTCAATGAACGTGTCATGTCTTATCCTTATTTCTTGCCGCGGCGCGAGACGATCATGGAAGTCGTGCGCTTGTTGCGACGCGTCTTCTTGCCCTTAGTCTGCTGGCCCCATGGCGATACCGGATGACGACCTGCTGCCGTTTTGCCTTCACCACCACCGTGTGGGTGATCGACCGGGTTCATGACCACACCGCGAACGGTAGGACGAACACCACGCCAACGCATCGCACCTGCTTTACCGATTTTACGCAAGCTGTGTTCGGCATTGCCGACTTCACCTACGGTTGCACGGCATTCGATGTGTACACGACGCACTTCACCGGAACGCAAGCGAACTTGAGCGTACACGCCTTCACGCGCCATCAATACCACGCCGGCACCAGCTGTACGCGCCATTTGCGCGCCCTTGCCAGGCAACATTTCAACGCAGTGCATGATCGTACCGACTGGGATATTGCGAATTGGCAAACAGTTGCCCGATTTGATCGGTGCTTCCGAACCATTCATCACTTGATCGCCGACAGCCATACCTTTGGTTGCGATGATGTATTGACGCTCACCATCCGCATACAACACCAGCGCAATGTTCGCCGTGCGGTTTGGATCGTATTCGATACGTTCCACTTTCGCAGGGATACCATCTTTGGTGCGCTTGAAGTCGATAACGCGATAGTGCTGCTTGTGCCCACCACCGATATGACGGGTGGTGATGTGGCCGTTGTTGTTACGGCCGGCAGTTTTCGATTTCTTTTCGAGCAAGCCTGCGAATGGACGGCCTTTGTACAGGTCGGCATTGACGACCTTGACCATGCCACGACGACCAGGCGAGGTCGGCTTGACTTTAACGAGTGCCATTATTTAGCCTCCTCGGTGAAGTTGATTTCTTGACCAGGCTTCAGGCAAACAAACGCACGACGCGTGTGGTTGCGACGACCATTGAAGCGGCCCGAACGTTTTTGCTTACCTTGACGATTGGCAACTTGAACAGATTCAACTTGAACCTTGAACAGCAACTCAACCGCAGCTTTGATTTCCAGCTTGGTCGCATCAGGCATCACGAGGAAAACGACTTGCTCGTTTTTCTCGGCAACAAAAGTTGCCTTCTCGGAAATAACTGGCGCCAGCAACACTTTCATCAAGCGTTCTTCGCTGTGTTTGATAACTGCGCTCATGCCAGCATCTCCTCAATCTTGGCCAATGCCAATTTCGTGATCAGGATCTTCTTGTAGAAGACCAGCGAAACTGGATCAGCATGACGTGGCTCGCAAATCAGCACGTTAGGCAGATTGCGCGATGCCAACAACAGGTTTTCATCCAGGCTGTCAGTGATGACGAGCACGGAATCCAGACCCATACCTTTCAATTTTTGCGACAAGAGCTTGGTCTTAGGCGCATCAACCGACAGGCTTTCGATTACGGAGAGACGACCTTCACGAGCCAACTGCGAGAGGATCGAGCAGAGACCTGCGCGATACATCTTTTTGTTAACTTTGTGCGAGAAGTTTTCATCAGGCGAGTTCGGGAAAATCCGACCGCCGCCGCGCCACAAAGGCGAAGACGACATACCAGCACGAGCACGGCCCGTACCTTTTTGACGCCAAGGCTTTTTGGTTGTGTGATGAACTTCTTCACGATCTTTTTGCTTGCGATTACCGCTGCGTGCGTTGGCTTGATAGGCAACGACGACTTGGTGAATCAGGGCTTCGTTGTAATCGCGGCCAAAAATGGTATCTGGCGCAGCAACGTTCGAAGACGATTGACCTTGGTCATTCAGGAGCTTGAGTTCCATGAATTAAGCCCCCTTCTTTGCTTTGACTTTAATAGCCGGCGAAACAATCACCTGACCATTTTTTGCGCCTGGCACTGCACCCTTAACCAACAACAGTTGGCGATCAGCATCAATACGAGCGATCTCAAGGTTTTGCATAGTGCGAGTCACATCACCCAGGTGACCGGTCATGCGCTTACCAGGGAAAACACGACCTGGATCTTGCGCCATACCGATGGAGCCTGGAACGTTATGCGAACGCGAGTTACCGTGCGTTGCGCGACCGGAACCGAAGTGATAACGCTTGATAACACCAGCGTAACCCTTACCGATCGACACACCCTGCACATCTACTTTTTGACCGACTTCGAACAGGCTGGCAGCGATAACATCGCCAACTTTCAGCTCGGAAGCAGCAGTAGTGGAAACACGGAATTCTTTGAGGACGGAGCCAGCTTCAACACCTGCTTTGGCGTGATGCCCAGCAGAAGCTTTATTGACACGGGAAGCACGGCGGCTGCCGAAAGCGACCTGGACAGCCGAATAACCATCGACGTCAGGCGTTTTGATTTGCGTCACACGATTGTTAGACACGTCCAACACGGTCACAGGAATTGAATCCCCGTCATCCGTGAAGATGCGCATCATACCAACCTTGCGACCAAGCAGGCCTTGGCCTTTATCTTGGTTTTGGTTCATTTTTTCTCCATTCCCACCTACGATTGGGCGGGGCTGATATATAAAAACTACTTAAAACTACGAAATGCGACAAGGATTCCAAATGGGAATCCTCAGCGAAGCCCGAGATTATAACTGGCAAACAGCACTTCCACAACACATAAATGCGTGAATTGTTGCTGCCTGCCGTTTAAATACGGGGCATATTCCGCCCCGTATTATAAAAACAATTACTGCAGTTTGATTTCTACATCAACGCCAGCAGGCAAATCCAGTTTCATCAATGCATCAACTGTTTTGTCCGTAGGATCAACGATGTCCATCAGGCGCACGTGCGTACGAATTTCGAATTGATCACGTGATGTCTTGTTGACGTGCGGCGAACGCAAAACGTCAAAGCGCTGGATACGTGTTGGCAATGGCACTGGGCCTTTGACGACTGCGCCGGTACGCTTGGCTGTATCAACGATTTCGAGTGCCGATTGATCGATCAAACGGTAATCGAAAGCTTTCAGACGAATACGGATCTTTTGGTTTGGAGCTGATTTCGGTGCTGTAGACATGTTCATTCCTTAAAAGAGCGAGCCGCGAGTGAGTGAACACTCGCGGCGATAGTAAATGGCAGTTTCGCCAAATCGTTTTATTGATTACTCAATAATCTTAGCCACAACACCGGCGCCGACGGTACGACCGCCTTCGCGAATTGCGAAGCGCAGACCTTCTTCCATCGCAATCGGGTTGATCAACATCACAGTGATCGAGACGTTGTCGCCTGGCATCACCATTTCTTTATCCTTCGGCAACTCGATCGAACCAGTCACGTCCGTAGTACGGAAGTAGAACTGTGGACGGTAGTTGTTGAAGAATGGGGTGTGACGGCCGCCTTCGTCTTTCGACAGAACGTAGATTTCGCCTGTGAAATGTTTGTGCGGTTTGATCGAGCCTGGTTTTGCCAGCACTTGACCACGTTCCACGTCTTCACGTTTGGTGCCGCGCAGCAATACGCCGACGTTGTCGCCTGCTTGACCTTGGTCGAGCAATTTGCGGAACATTTCAACGCCTGTGCAGGTGGTGACTTGGGTGTCGCGAATACCAACGATTTCCAGTGCTTCACCAACTTTGACGATACCGCGTTCGATACGACCGGTGACAACAGTACCGCGACCGGAGATCGAGAATACGTCTTCTACTGGCAACAGGAAGGCGCCGTCTACTGCGCGTTCTGGTGTTGGGATGTAGCTGTCGAGTGCATCGGCCAGTGCCATGATGGCGGCTTCGCCCAATGGACCTTGGTCGCCTTCGAGTGCCAACTTGGCCGAACCTTTGATGATCGGCAGGTCGTCGCCTGGGAATTCGTATTTGGAGAGGAGCTCGCGCACTTCCATTTCGACCAGTTCGAGCAATTCTGCATCGTCAACCATGTCGCATTTGTTCAGGAACACGATGATGTATGGAACACCAACTTGGCGTGCCAGCAGGATGTGTTCGCGTGTTTGCGGCATTGGGCCGTCAGCTGCGGAACAAACCAGGATCGCGCCGTCCATCTGTGCTGCGCCGGTGATCATGTTTTTAACATAGTCGGCGTGGCCTGGGCAGTCAACGTGCGCGTAGTGACGCGTGGTGGTTTCGTATTCAACGTGCGAAGTGTTGATCGTGATGCCGCGCGCTTTTTCTTCCGGCGCGTTATCGATCTGGTCGTAGCCTTTGGCTTCGCCACCAAATTTCTTCGACAATACGGTCGCAATCGCTGCCGTCAGTGTGGTCTTGCCGTGATCGACGTGACCAATTGTGCCCACATTCACGTGCGGCTTGGTCCGCTCGAATTTGCCTTTTGCCATCTTGCACTCCTAACAATTTTGATGAGAATGTTCAGGCACACGCCCGACCGACTTACTGATATTAAATCTGCTGATACTGCTGAAACAACTGAATTCTTTGGTGCCCTTTACGTGGATTGAACACGTGGCCTCTCCCTTACCAAGGGAGTGCTCTACCACTGAGCTAAAAGGGCTACTAGCCGTTCGATACCTGACTACGGCACGCCCAACTTTCAAAACTGGAGCGGGTGAAGGGAATCGAACCCTCGTCATAAGCTTGGAAGGCTTCAGCTCTACCATTGAGCTACACCCGCGAGGGTCACCACTTCACAACACTACTTGAAACTTCCCTGAAAACTTGGTGGAGGGGGCTGGATTCGAACCAGCGTACTCGTAAGAGGGCAGATTTACAGTCTGCTGCCATTAACCACTCGGCCACCCCTCCGCGGGGAACCCCAAACTATAGGGGAGTCGACTTCCTTTGTCAACAACTGCAAGCGGTTGGAACATAATATTTTTCAGCGGGACTTCTTGCTCCCCGCCGCGAACCGCCGGCAACGATTAAAAACGCGTTTCTCTTGCCGCCCGCAGAAAACTGTCGAGGATAGGCGTGCAATCCAGCAGTTCGGAGCCGCCTGCGCGATGGAATTCCGGATGCCACTGCACCCCCATCACAAAACGCGACTTGGTATGGCGCACTGCTTCGACGATGTTATCGCCTTGCGATACGGCCTCTACCCGCAAGTCGCGCCCCAGATCGCGCACTGCCTGGTGATGAATCGAGTTGACCAGCGGCGTCGCTTGCGCAGGAAACATTGAAGCCAGAGACGAACCGGACGGAAATTGAATCGTGTGGCGATGACTATCGTACAAATCATTCACGTGCGGCTGCGCTTCCGGCACATCGGAAGCAATATCCTGATACAGCGTGCCGCCGAACGCCACATTGATCAATTGGCAACCACGGCAAATACCCAGCACCGGCTTCCCGGCCTCGACGAATTCATGCAGCAGCTCCAGTTCATACATATCGCGCGCACTATCGCCACTCCACTCCGGACGCGTGGCAGTTTGCGAATATGTCTGCGGCGCAACGTCTGCACCTCCCTGCAACACCAGACCATCCAGATGCTTGGCATAGTCGCGCAAACGAATTTTGCTTGGGTGCAACATCCCATTCGTATTGACGGTCGGGATCATCAGTACCAGCACATCACGCGACATCACCCATTGCGCGATGGACTCTTCCAGATATTGCAGCGTTTTCCCCTGCAAACCCTTGGCTCCGGCTTCCGGATGAAAAATACGCGCCGAAACGCCTATCTTCAGCGTGCGCTGCGTCAAGCGGCGACCAACCTGATCCGACAGGCTTTGCAGGCGCGCCGAGAAAACACGCCAGGTTTGTTTCCACGGCGTATCGTCAGGCAACTGCCAGGCTGGCGCACTGTTTCTGCCAAATTCCATTTTGGCCGCCGGCACATAAGGCTCGGACGGCGCGCGCGCGGCTTGCGGCTCTGCTGCGGATGCTATTGGCGGCGGATTATGGTCTGGTGGTGGCGCGTCAGGATGAGTCGATGCGGCGGGTGGCAAATTGCTATCGGAATTGTCGGACATGGCATCACTTTAAAATCAGGAGTAAGTAGACAGCGGAAGGCACCAATCTATCCGTCTTCGCATCACATTTGGCAAAAGCAATGGCAAAACACTGGTTGATTGAATACGAGCCTCAATGCTCATCGTCAAATTATGCCCTTCTTCCATCGCCGGCAACAATCACCGCTTGCGCCGGCAGCAACCCGATTGCAGGCGAAAGGGCATAATGCAGGGCGCAATATGCTTTTCATCTACTCCCGTCATTTTCATTGCAGGCACATCATGCTGATCATTTATCACAACCCACGCTGCTCCAAATCGCGCGGCGCTTTAGAACTGACGCAGCAATTTGCGGCACAACATCAACTCGATCTGGATATCGTCGATTATCAGAAAACGCCGCCAAGCCTGGCTCAGTTGACCGAACTGCATCAGTTGCTGCACGCAACGACAGCCTGCAGCGTGCGTGACATGGTGCGCGACAACGAAGCGCTTTTCGATACCTTATCGCTACAGCAGGCCGATGACGCCAGCTTGCTGCAGGCACTTGCCGCACACCCGCAACTATTACAGCGCCCCATCGTGCGCTTCAACGACCGCGCGCTGATCGCCCGGCCGCCTGAACTGCTCGACAGTTTCTTGCAGACGCAGTGAAATGCAGCAAACAGTCTGGAATATGACTGCAGACAAAGCACCGCCGATTATTTCGCGTCGATTTCCTGACCGATTGCAGATTCTGGCTTGACTTCGGATTTGGTTGCCGCCTCACCTGCGGCTTTGCCGATCGCCACGGTGGTAGGTGCGACGGGAATGGTATTCACATCATTGATGCCGTATTTTTTCAGGATGTCGCGGTACATGCCGCTCAACAAGGAAAGTCGCGGATTGCGCGGGTCCAGCTGGCGCGCCTCGGCAACGTAGCTGCGCGCCTTTTCGCCTAGCTGCATGTCCCAACCCAGATTGTCCAGGCATTTCAATGCGGCCACCGCCGCATTGAATACGACCTGCGGATTGTGCGGCAATCTCTCCGCCGCTTCCGACATCAATACCACCGCCCCCTGAAAATCGCCGAGGCGTGCTTTTTCGGCGCCCGCAGCCACCATATCCACCACCTGACTCTTGCTGGCGCGCGTCACGCGCTTGACCAGATCTTCGCGCCCGCCCTCCTGCAGCAAACGCATGGCACTGCTGACCGCAACGGCAGTCGGCGCATTACCGACCACTGAAGTCATGACATCGATCACGCCCTGATCCATGCCGCTCTCCAGGCAATTTTTCGCCAGCGTCAGCTTGGTATCGTTACTCAGGTTGATAGGTTCCTTGCAGGCCAGCAATGCCACTTCCAGCTCTTCATCCGCCTGCCCCTTGTCGCCGTTATGCCTGTGCAACAAGGCGCTCGCGATCGCACGGCACGCGGCGGTTTTTTTGAATCCGGCCAGGGATTTGGCGAGATCGCGGATGATGGCAGGCACCAGTTTGACTTCGCCTTTGGCCAGCGAGGTTTCCACCAGATGCACATGATCTTCCGGCTCACGGAATTCAGAAAACTTGGCTTTGTTGACCACCTGCTGAAATACCTTGTGTGCGGTATCGGCATCGCCGGTTTGCAGGGCTACCTTGCCCAGCTTGCGCAAACGTCGCAACGCATAGGGCGAGCGCGCCACGGCGCTTTCCAGCGTCGCCTGCATCTGCGTCAGATTGCCCCTGGCTTCCTGTGTTTTGGCGAGCCAGTCATAGGCCTCAAGAAATTCTTTCTTATCGTCGATCAATGCGGTCAGTTTTTCTTCCGCTTCTTCATACCGCTCCTGCATGAAGAGTGTACTGGCCAGACCAAGGTGGGCCCAGGCAATCGAACGCTTGGCCAATAATTCGGTATAAATCTCTTCTGCCGCACTCACCTCGCCCAGCGTCATGTGCATCTCTGCACGCAAGCGCAGAAAATCGGTGCGATAAGCGGCTTTCTTGCTTTCGCCATCCTGGCAAATCTCAATCGCCCGCCCCAGATTACCCAGCTCGACCTGGCGATATACCGGCATCAGCACATTACGTTTTTCAATCGCCCTGGAAATACGTTCCATCAAGGTATCGGCAGTAAATGGCTTCAACACATAATCATTGAGAGCCAGCTCGGCCGCGCTCACCACTTTGCCGTGCGTACGTTCGGCCGTCGCCATGAAAAATATCGTCGAAAGCGGGATCAGCTTGTTGTGCCGCAAATCTTCCAGTAACTGCTGCCCATCCTGCTGCCCTTCGCCCAGATCGTACTCACAGATCACCAGATCGAACGTTTTTTGCTTGAGGGGACGAATTGCCGTACCGGAGTTATTTGCATATTCGATTTTGCTGACACCACCCAGACTCAACATATTGTGGATGCTGGCCCGCATGCCTGCGTGCGGCTCGATAATCAGTGCGGTCAGTCCGGCAAGTTCTTGCATGATATTAAAAGCTATAAAAAGACATCAGACGCATCCAAGCCATAGGCTGAATGCTGTGGAGCATTATTGCATTTGTCAGCGGCGTTATTGCAATTGTTGCGCATGACCTGAACATGTTGAACTGCAAGCGAATAAACCATGCACATGGACGGATAGCAAAAAATCAGGCGATGGCGGCATCTGCAGCCGGTTCTTCAACGACCACCTGATTGCGTCCGCCCTGCTTGGCCATATACATCGCGGTATCGGTACGCGAAAACAAATCCAGTACGGATTCGCCCGGTATCTGCTGTGTGAGGCCTATCGATACCGTGACGCGATTGCGTAATTTCTTGTCCCACGCAAAATGTTCGACTTGCTCGCGTATGCGTTCGGCCACATTCAAGGCGGCAAGCAGGGAAGTATTCGGCAAGACCAGCAGAAATTCTTCACCGCCGTAACGGCCGAATATATCGCCTTCCCGTACATTATTCTGCGCGATGCGCGCAAACGTGCGCAAGACTTCATCGCCGCCCAGATGACCGGCTTCGTCGTTGATACGCTTGAAATGATCGAGATCGATCACCGCCAGACAAAGCGGCGTGCCGGCATCATCGGCAAGCCGCTTCTGTTGTTCCAGAGCCGCCACGATATAACGACGATTGAAGCAGCCGAGCAACACGTCGCGCTGCGCGTCTTCCTCGATATTCCGGATTTTCCGGTTCGCCTTGAACAAGGCATTGTGCAACCTCTGCACACGATTGGCCAACAATGCAAAACCCGGCAGTGTCACTGCCAGCACCAGCAACTGCGCACTTTCCAGCACGAATATGGCATTGCTGCCATGCCGCACGTAATGCGTCGCCACCACGCCGGCATAGCCGGCCAAAGTGATGAGCGCCAGCAGCAATATCGTACGCGGCAAAAAACGATGCATGACAAAAGCCATGATCAGAAACAGAAACGGCACGAACACCAGTTGCGTCACCGGCTCCAGATACCCCACGAACAGCATGATGCCGATGGAGCACAAGGTAATCGGCATGCGCAGATTTTTTTCTTTTGCCTTCAGATTCCAGTCGAGCGCAAAACAGAGGCGAAACAGCAGAAAAAATGTGCAGGCCAGAACAATGGCAATTTGCAGCGTTTGCAATGCGATCAAATGCTGCAGGTAAAAAATACCCAGCGTCAGCATGTACAACAAGGCCAGTACGCCTGCCAGCATCAAACGCCGGATACGTGTGAACTGCCGTTCATCGCGATCGGAGGCCGAATGGCGGCGTGCCTGCACGACGTGAATTTTTGTCGGATGGACGTCAGCTTGCGTATTTTTTTGCTGATGCGCGACGGGACGGCGTGCAGCGTCCTGCAAAGGCAAAGAGCCCGTGCCGGGAAGCGTATTGTGATCGCCAGTTTGTCGCATGTAAATCCGCCAAAAAATTTACCTATATCCCGTCGTAACAAGCAAGCTCTATCAATAAGTTTCCCAATAGTAACCATATCGCATCTTGCAGTAAATCCCGCAATTTTTAGTTGTTTTTCGGCATAAATCACTATCAACGCACACGAGGGCACTGCACATTCATTCAACAGGCGACGGCTTTGCGCGCATATACCATGCCGCAACCACCGCAATGGCGCACAAGACGGCGACCAGGAAAAAAGTTTCATTGAATGCATTGCGATGATTGTCGGTGCCCAGCGCCTGCCGCGCTTCATGTACCGCGATGCGCCACTCCAGCACTATGCCGACCAGACTGACGCCTATGGCGCCGCCCAGCTGGCGTGCAAAATTGATCGCGCTCACGCCTTGTGCGATCAGCTTGATGTCCAGTCCGCGCATTGCACCCAGGCTGAGAGCCGGCAACACAAAACCCAGACCGATACGCCCGATGACGGCCCACGCCATCAACATCAGATAACTGGTGGCAGGTGAACCATTGGCCATCAATACAAAGGACGCCGTGAGAAAAACCAGGCCGATGGCAACCAGCACGTTCGGCGGATAACGATCTGCCAGCCGTCCGGCCAGCGGAATCGTCAGCGCCAGCACGATGCCTGCCGGCAGCAGCACCAGGCCGGCTTGCGACGGCGCGTAATGCAGCGCGATTTGCAGATAGACCGGCAGCAGATAGGTAGAACCGAACAAGCCCATGCCGTAAATGAAAGCCACCAGCGCACCCATCGCAAATTGCCGATAACCGAACAAAGCCATGTTCACCAGGGGTTCGTTCCGGGTGCGCAACTGGTAGACAATAAAAGCAATGAAACTGCCCACCCCCAGCAGCAGGAGCAGCAGGGCCTGGCGCATATCGGCACGCAATTCCACCAGGCCGTTCAACAGACTGATGATGCTGATGCCGATTAACAGCAAACCTTTCCAGTCCAGCGGCTTGGCATTTTCCAGAATCTGGTTATACAAGGGCAGAAAGCGCCGGATCATGTAAAACACCAGCAGGCAGGGCGGCACCACCACGAAGAAAATCGAACGCCAGCCAAACAATTCCACCAAAAAGCCGCCAACACTCGGCCCTATCGCCGGTGTCAACACCACGCCGAAACCGAAAATTCCCATCGCCTTGCCCTGCTCTTCAGATGCAAATGCGCGCAAGATCACGATCGCCGGTATCGGCTGCATCACGCCAGCCGCCACACCTTCCAGCACGCGCATCGATAAAAGCATGGGGTAATTGACACTGAAGCCGCCCACCACGCCGCCCAGCAGCAACAGACTGACGGCGCCGGTATAAGTGCGGCGCAAACCGAAGCGCTGCAATAGCCACGGCGTGGTCAGCATGGACAGCGTCATCGCCAGCATGAAACTGGTGGAGACCCATTGCGCGCGCTCCTGCCCCAGCGTGAAGTAGTGACTTAAATCGGGAATCGCAACGTTGACGATGGTCGAGGAAAGAATCGCGGCGACGTTGCCTATCATGCAGGTCAGCAGGACCAGCCATTTGTAGCGTTCACCGTAGCGCGTACGCAAGTCTTCCAGGGTCATTGTTGGCATGGCGAATGAATGAGTGAGGCTGGTAGAAGTTCAGTATAAGTGCTTCCGCCTATCATTTATCCAGGGAAACACCATCCTGACGATGGATTGCTTTTTTCACCCGCAGTTCCTGCGACAAGGCGGCAAGGCATTCAAAGCCCATGAAAAAGGCCGGACTGTATCCGGCCTTTTTACGTCTGACGCTTGTCTTATCTTGCGGAACAAGGATGCAAATCAGTTTCCTTCGTCCGCAGCATCTTCTTCCGGCGGCGGATCAAGTTTGGTGATCAGCAAGCGATCGATGCGATTGCGATCCATGTCGACCACCTCGATCCGGTAGCCTTCCCATTCAAAGCTATCCGACATTTTCGGAATATGGCCGAGGAAGGTCATCACGAAACCTGCCAGCGTGTGATAGGTGCCGGACGCTTCTTCCGGGAAGCGCACATCGGTTTCCAGCAATTCGCGGAAGCGGTCGAACGATACGCCGCCATCGATCAGCCATGAACCGTCGTCGCGCTGCACGCCATCGACTTCATGATGTTCATCAATCACCGATACATCGCCGACCAGCGCGCCCAGCACATCGCTGAGCGTGACGACGCCTTCGATTTCGCCGTACTCATCGATCACCAGCGCCAGTTCAGCGCGGTTTTTCTTCAGCGTTTCCAGCAATTGCATCGCACTGATGGTTTCCGGCACGAACAGCGGCGGCCTGGTTGCGCCTTCAATATCCAGCGAGGTGATGGCCTTGCCGCGTATCATCTGTTCAAACAGGCTGCCCGCATGGACGATCCCGATAATGTGGGAAATATTGCCGCGGCATACAGGGAAACGGTTGTACGCACTATCGGCAATCTTGGCCAGATTGGTTTCTATCGTATCTTCCAGATCGATGAAATGCACATCCAGTCGCGGCGTCATCAAGGCCGCCACGCGCTGGTCATCCAGACGCAGCGCGCGTGACACGATATCGTGCTCGGTTTTCTCAAACAGGCCGGCGTCGGTACCTTCGCGTATCAGGCCGGCGATTTCTTCCTCGGTTACCGCATCTTCCTTCTTGTGCTGCATACCGAGTATGCGCAGGATGAATTCCGTGGTGCCGGTCAGAATCTTGACGAACGGTCCCATCAGACGCGACAGCCACAACATCGGCGCTGCCACCACAGAGGCCACCACTTCCGGATATTGCATCGCGATGCGTTTAGGCACCAATTCACCCAGAATCAGCGAACCGAAGGTAATACCGACCACGACGATGCCGAGCGCGATTTCGCGCGCATACATGGATAGAACCGGAATCAAGGCGATTTCCGGTGTCAGGCGTTCGACCAGCGACGCTTCACCGAATGCACCGTTGAAAATGCCTATCAGTGTGATACCGACCTGGATGGTGGAGAGAAAACGGCTGGGGCTGTCAGAAAGATCAAGTGCGGCCTTGGCGCCGCGGCTGCCGTTTTCTGCTAACTTCTGGAGACGAATGCGTTTGGAGGTTACGACCGCTATTTCGGACATGGCGAAAACGCCATTGACCAGGATCAAACCCAGGATAATTAATATGTCCACTACTAAGGGAACCCGCGGTTACACCCGCCAGCCCTACTGTTGATAAGTCGTGAATCATAACATTAGCGCGGACCATCACGTCAAAATGACGGATTTTTTAGCTAACGGCAGGGATTTTCGGCCAAATCAGCAAAACGCACAGGTGCGCTTGACCACTTCGGCAATCAGGAAGGCGAGCGCCGACCACAGCACGGTCGAGCCGAAGGGCAGAACGAAGATACGGTCGAAAAGTTTGAATTGAACGTCGCCTATGATGCGGCCTACGCCGACTTTTGCGAGTATCCACGGCAGCAGCGCGTAAAAAACGGTCAGCCCGAGGAAAATTACTGCTACCCAGCGAATCATTGTGCCTCCTCCGCAGAGTGAAAAAATTATTTCCCGCCGTGTTCACAGCAGACGTGCCAGTAAAAAAACCAGCATCGACAACAGCACCGTCGAAGCAAACGGCAGGAATATTTTCTTGCCGAACAGCGTAAAACGCACATCGCCCGGCAATTTGCCGACGCCGAATTTTTCCAGCCACGGCAAGGCGGCGGAAAACACGATAACGGCAAGAAAGATAACAAGAAACCAGCGCAACATGGGCAGCTTTCACGATGCTGTTACAGCCGCAACAGGTGCCGGCATCTTATATTTTAAAGTCGGTGACTTTGATCCATGTGATCGAACTGATCCGGCAATTGCACGCCCAGACCGACCACCAGCACCTTGAACAACTCGCCCATTTCTGCCGGCGAAGTCAGTTTCTGCACCGCATTGGCCTGTGGCAGATAGGCACGCGCATCCTCAGGCGACGTCTGCAGCAAGCGGTCACCCAGCCCTGCCGTCAGCAAAAATGAGGCCTGACTCATGTAACCGAGCATTTCCAGTCCGCTGCGCACCGCTGCGTAAGCCATGGCGGTGAAATCGACGTGCGCAGTGATGTCCTGCAAACCAGGCAGATAAAACGGATCGGGATGTGCATGATGGCGATAGTGGCACATCAGCGTACCGGCACTGCGCTGGTCCAGATAGTATTCGCTGGCCGGGAAACCGTAATCGAACAATATTGCCGCCCCGCCCTTGCCCGACTGCTCCAGCCCGGCCGCGAACATCTCGGCCAGTGTGCCCATGAAGCCGGCGGCCACAGGATGCACTTCCGTCAAATAGCCGACCGGCAAATCTGCCGCGTCCGGGATTTGCGCCACCAGCGTGGCATCGCAAGGCCGATCCACGTAGATAAAATTGCCACCATCGAAAGCGATGCCGCGCTCCAGCCACGCGTGTTCGCCTTTGACCACCAGCGAAACCGGCATTGCATCCAGCACTTCATTGCCCAGCACCACACCGGAAAACGCCGGCGGAAAATCGTCCAGCCAGCTTACCTGCGGGAACCCGGCCAGCATCTGCTGCTGGCGGGCGCGCAATTCGCCGGACAATTCGACAATTGCATAATGTTCAAGATGGATGCCGGCAGCCGCGCATTCAGTCAGAATATCGAATGCCAGCTTGCCGGTGCCGGCACCGAATTCGAGGATCTGCGGCGCGCTCTGCGTCATCAGATCACCCACCGCGTGGGCCAGCGTTTCACCAAAAAGCGACGTGATTTCGGGCGCGGTTGTAAAATCACCGTCTTTGCCGAGTTTTGCCGCACCGCCACTGTAATAACCGAGGTCGGGCGCATACAGCGCCAGCTCCATGTAACGGGCGAAAGAAATCCAGCCATCATGCCGGCGAATTTCTTCAGCGATCAGGTTCTGGAGCGTATGCGACGCGGCTAGCGCGTCCGGAGTAGGTTGAGGCAGTTGCAGTTGCATGGCCATATTGTAGAGAAATCAGCGGAACACACAAGCACCCATGTCCACAGACAAACAGACAACGTCGAGAAAAACAGCGCTCGTTACCGGCGGCGCCCGCCGCATCGGACGCACAATCGCGCTCGCGCTGGCGCAACGCGGCTGGGATGTGGTCGTGCATTACGCCCGTTCGGCCGATGACGCGCGCGCCACCGTTGCCGATATACAGGCGCTCGGGCAGCGTGCGATTGCACTGTCTTGCGATTTGAACGATGAAACCGCAGTCAAGTCGCTGCTGCGCCGCGCTTCAGCGCAATTGGGGCCGATTTCCTGCGTGGTCAACAACGCCTCGCTGTTCGATTACGACAGCGCCGCCGATTTTTCCACCGCCGCACTGGATGCGCACATGCATGTGAATCTGGTGGCACCGGTATTGCTGGCGCAAGCTTTGTACGAAGCCACACCCGAGCGCGGGCAAGCGGTCGTCGTCAATCTGCTTGATCAAAAACTGTTCAATCTGAACCCGGATTTTTTGTCCTACACTTTGTCAAAAGCCGCTCTGCACAGCGCCACGACCATGCTGGCGCAGGCGCTGGCGCCGAAAGTACGCGTGGTTGGCGTGGCGCCCGGCATTACGCTGGTTTCCGGCGAGCAGAGCGAGGCAGAATTCGCACGTGCGCATCAAGTTACACCCCTGGGCCGCTCCAGCACGCCGGATGATATTGCCGCAACCGTGTGCTTTGTCGCCGAGGCGCCTGCCATTACCGGCACGACGCTGGTCGTCGATGGCGGCCAGCATCTGATTCCCTTGCAGCGCGACGTCATGTTTGTCGCGTCCTGATTTAGCATTATTTATCGCAGTACAACCGGTTTATTTACCTTCCAAAATTATGAATTCCTTCCTTTTCCATCCACAGCTCGCCGATTGCCGCCGTCTGTTCCTGAACAATTACGAAGTACAGATCAATATCGGCGTGCACGAGTTTGAAAAGAAAGGCGAACAGCGCGTGCTGATCAACGTCGATCTGTTCATTCCGCTGGCCGAATCGACACCGACTGCCGATACGCTGGAAGAAGTTGTCGATTACGACTTCATGCGCAGCAGCATCGCCAAACGCATGGCGCAAGGCCATATTCATTTGCAGGAAACCTTGTGCGACGATGTGGTCAAAGCCATGCTGGCGCATCCAAAAGTACGCGCCGTACGCGTTTCAACTGAAAAGCCCGACGTCTATCCTGATTGCGAATCGGTAGGCGTCGAAGTATTCCGTATCAAGGGGAATTAAGGTGTCGCAATCCGTGATCAATGAAGCTTCCTTATCCGCACCGGCAGAAACCGCTGCTGCGCTGAGCTTCAAGCAGGGCGAAAAAATCGTCTACGAAAACAACAAGCTGCACAAACGCCTGTGCCGCCAGGTCGGCCAGGCCATCGGCGACTTCAACATGATAGAAGACGGCGACAAGATCATGGTTTGCCTGTCCGGCGGCAAGGATAGCTACGCCTTGCTGGATATCCTGATGACGCTGCGCGAACGCGCGCCGATCAAGTTCGATATTGTTGCCGTCAATCTCGATCAGAAACAACCGAACTTCCCCGATCACATCCTGCCGGCATATCTGAAGCAACTGGATATTCCATTCCACATCGAGAATCAGGATACCTACAGCATCGTCAAGCGTCTGATTCCGGAAGGCAAAACCACCTGCTCACTATGCTCGCGCCTGCGGCGCGGGATTTTGTATCGGGTGGCAGATGAATTGGGCGCGACCAAGATCGCGCTCGGCCATCATCGCGACGACATCATGGAAACCTTTTTCCTGAACATGTTTTTTGGCGCAAAGATCAAGGGCATGCCGCCGAAACTGCAATCGGACGATGGCAAACACATCGTGATCCGTCCGCTGGCGTATGTGAAGGAAGCCGATACCGAGCGCTATGCCCAGGTCAAGAATTTCCCCATTATTCCTTGCGATTTGTGCGGCAGCCAGGAAAACCTGCAACGCAAACAGATCAAGAACATGCTGCGCGAATGGGAGAAAAAGCACCCGGGCCGCGTCGACAATATCTTCTCGTCGCTCTCAACCGTGGTGCCTTCGCATTTGATGGATAAGGAATTGTTCGGCTTTGCCGGCTTGCAGGCTACCGGCGTCGCGATGCCGAATGGCGATATCGCATTCGATGAAGAGCCATGTTCGACCGGCAGCACCATCTCCAGCGTGATACCACTGCGCACAGACGATTAAATTTGCACTTTGCCATTCCCTTCAACCGGGAATGGCGATGCCGCAATTAGCGCTCGTCCGCGATTTTTTGCGCACGATGCAGTTCAGCGTTTGCTTCCGCCAACTTCCGTTCGCGCTTGGCGATTTTTTTCTTGCTCTCGCCTTCGGCCTTCGCCTGACTCAATTCGCGCTCACGTTCGACAACTTTCTCCCGTGCCTGACTGACATCGCGCTCACGCTCGCGGCGCAATGATTCCGGCGTACAGTTCGCCTCGTTTTCCTGCAGCGCCTTGTGCAAACCAGCCAGCCTGCGCTCATTACCGTGCGCCTTCGCCTGATCAATCTGCCGTTGAATATCCTGCCGCTTCACCAGACACGGATTGTCAGACTGCGTTGCTGATTGGGCAAGGAGCCCTGTTGCAAACAAAGACAGAAATAAAGTCATGGTCAGACGTTTCATTATTTACAGCCTCCCGGAAGCTAGCCGACATTGGCAACCCATTCTAGCGTCTTGCATTGCCATCCATGAAAAAACTAGGCGGCAAGCCGGTTGAAATCGCTGACCCAGTCCTGCAATGCCCTCACGAAATACGCCTTCTGCGCAGGCGTTGCAATATGCATGATGCTCGCCACCATCACAGCCGTGGCGGCAGCCGATTCATCAAAAAATATCTGATGCTGCCTGTTGCCGAAGCGATCAACGGTTGCCGCAACAAATTGCTTCAACATGGCGGTTGCTGCATCCCTGTCCGGTTTTTCAGTCCGGATTTTCTTCAATAACGCGATCAGTTCCTGCTGCCGGCGTACGCGATCCAGCATCAGCAAATCGTTATTGAGCGGCCGCGCATTCGAGGCTGCGCGAATTTTTTCTTCCTGCTCCCGGCTGAAATTGCCAAACCAGAATTCCGCCTGCTTGAGCACTTTCCTGTAACGGAATTCCTGTCGAGCTGCGACATCGCCATGCAGATATTCGCTACGGAACCTGTCGTTGGACTTGGAGAATTTCTTTTCTATGTTGGCGATCTGCTCCGCGTCGAGCGAGAGCGCCAGCTCTGCCAGCTCGGGTGCAGCGCGGTCGGCAATCATCAGTACGCGTGTTTTGGCATCGTTATAGTCACCCATCACATCAGCCGGCGTCACCGTGGCCAGATCACGATGCTGCATGCGGCCGATCAGACGCACGTATTCTTTCAGTTGCGTCTTCCTATGCCAGGCAAACACCTGATCGATGCGGTTTCTGACCCACGGCTTTTGCTCACTGTCGAAATCGACATAGCTATTGAGCCACCAGTAGGAAATGGTTTCACCATTGCTGTAACCCAGTCGCGCCGCACTGCAGGCAAGGAGCGCAGCTGCCATGCAAAGAATTGCTGCTTTTTTTGCAAGAGGGCCGAGAGGACGCGTGATAAAATTTTGGATTCTTTTCACTGGCTTCCTATGAATATCGTCATTCTTGCTGCAGGTATGGGAAAGCGCATGCAATCCGCGCTGCCGAAAGTCTTGCATCCACTGGCGGGCAAGCCGCTGCTGTCCCACGTTATCGATACCGCGCGGCAACTCTCGCCATCCACACTGTGCGTGATCTACGGCCACGGCGGCGAACAGGTGCCGCAACTGCTGCAAAGCAAGGACTTATCATTTGCCAAACAGGAACCGCAACTCGGTACCGGCCACGCCGTCATGCAGGCAGTACCGCAACTGGACGACAATACGCCCACGCTGATTCTGTACGGCGACGTGCCTTTAACAACTGCTGCTTCATTGCAACGCTTGTTGGACATCGCAGGCTCCGATAAGTTGGGCATCTTGACGGTTGATCTGGACAACCCGACCGGCTACGGTCGCATCGTTCGTGAAAACGGCACCATCACGCGCATCGTCGAGCAAAAAGACGCCAGTGAGCAGGAGCGCTCCATCCGCGAAGTCAATACCGGCATCATCGTTGCTCCTACCAAACAACTGAAAGCATGGCTCGCCAAGCTATCGAACAAGAATGCACAAGGCGAGTATTACCTGACAGACATTGTGGCCAGCGCAGTGGCCGATGGCGTGCAAGTCGTTTCTGCCCAACCCGACCACGTGTGGGAAACCCACGGCGTCAACAGCAAAGTCCAATTGGCCGAACTGGAACGCGTGCATCAGCACAATATTGCCCACGCATTACTGGAGCAGGGTGTGACGCTGGCCGACCCGGCACGCATCGATGTGCGCGGTACACTGACTTGCGGACGCGATGTGAGCATTGATGTCGGCTGCATATTTGAAGGCGACGTTACCTTGGCAGACGGCGTACGCATCGATGCATATTGCGTGCTGCACAATACGACGGTCGGTGCGCAAAGCCACATTCGTCCCTACAGTCATTTTGAAGGTGCAACCGTCGGTGCAGCCTGCATCATCGGCCCCTACGCGCGCCTGCGCCCCGGCGCCGTACTGGCGGAAGATGTGCATATCGGCAATTTCGTCGAAGTCAAAAACAGCGACATCGCCGCGCACAGCAAGGCCAATCATCTGACTTACATCGGCGACTCGACCGTAGGTTCGCGTGTCAATATCGGCGCCGGCACCATCACCTGCAATTACGACGGCGTCAACAAATCGCGCACCATCATCGAAGACGACGTCTTCGTCGGCAGCGCGACGCAATTGATTGCTCCTATACGCGTGGGCAAAGGTTCGACCATCGGCGCCGGTACGACTTTGACCAAGGATGCGCCGGCCGACAAGCTGACCGTCTCGCGTGCCAAGCAAATCACTGTTGATAGCTGGCAGCGGCCGGTCAAGATCAAAAAATAGTATCGATGAAGAAGGCCACCATCGCCGCGCAAGCATTGCACTTGCAGCAAATACCGAATATCGGTCCGGCGATGGTCAAGGATTTTCATTTGCTTGGCATCAGGCAGTGCACTGATTTGCCCGGGAAAAATCCGTACGCTTTATATGAGCAGCTTTGTGAGCTGACCGCGACACGTCACGATCCCTGCGTGATCGATACCTTTATTTCGGCCGTCCGCTTCATGGAAGGTGCGCCCGCCCTGCCTTGGTGGCACTACACGGAAGAGCGCAAGAAAACACTTGGCTTGCGCAACAAGTAGCCACTTACTGCGTTCACACCGCGATCCGCGTCTCGAACTTGCTGCGATGGATGGAAAAAAAACTTTTCACGTTGCGCACATTTGCATGCGAGGCAAACAGGCGATGCACCAGTGCGTTATACGCCGGCATATCCGCCACCTGAATCATCAATACAAAGTCCGGACCGGGCGAGACGCGATAGCATTGCAGGATCGCGCTTTCGGCCGCGACCAGAACTTCAAATTCCACCTGCCGTTCGGCGGCCTGATTATCCAGGGTGATTTCGACGATAGCCGTCAGCCCTGCACCTATCTTTTGCGGCGAAACAATCGCAACCTGACGTTCGATCACGCCGGCATCGACCAAGCGCTTGACGCGGCGCAGGCAGGTAGGCGGCGATGCATGCACAGCCAGCGCCAGATCGTTGTTGGTTTGCGATGAATCGGCCTGCAGCGCATTCAAAATACGTCGATCCAGTTCATCCAGTACTATTTTGTCGTCGCTCATATGAAAAATATTTATTAAAATTTGAAATTTAATTTCACTTAATCAATTAAGAGAAATAATAAGCCATTTATTTCAATATTTAGAAAACTTATTTCATAAATCCTCATCTAGACTGTCTGGCTTATACAAATCACCCCGAGGTAAACCATGTGCGGTATCGTCGGCGCAGTCGCGCAACGCAATATCACTCCCATCCTGCTTGAAGGCCTGAAACGTCTTGAATATCGCGGCTACGATTCCTGCGGTATCGCCTTGCATGTCGATGGTCAGTTGAAACGCGCGCGCAGCACCGAACGCGTGGCAGAACTCGAACAGCAGATAGCAAGCACGCATCTGTCCGGCTTCACCGGCATCGCCCACACGCGCTGGGCCACGCATGGCGCACCGGCATCGCACAATGCGCATCCGCATTTTTCACGTGACCGCATCGCCCTCGTGCACAACGGCATCATCGAAAACCACGACGAACTGCGGGATGAACTGAAAGCGCTGGGTTACGCGTTTGAAAGCCAGACCGATACCGAAGTCATCGCGCATCTGGTCGATCATTTATATACCGGTGATTTGTTTGAAACCGTACAACTTGCCACCAAACGCCTGACCGGTGCCTTTGCGATTGCCGTCTTCAGTCGCGACGAGCCGCATCGCGTGGTCGGCGCACGCCGCGGTTCGCCGCTGATCGTCGGCATAGGCAATGGCGAAAACTTCGTCGCCTCCGATGCACTGGCATTGGCCGGCACCACCGATCAAATCATTTACCTTGAAGAAGGCGACGTCGTCGACCTGCAATTGCAGCGCGCATGGATCGTCGATGCCGACGGCAAGCAGGTGCAGCGCGAAGTCAAAACCGTACACGCCCACACCGGCGCAGTCGAACTCGGCCCGTATCGCCATTACATGCAGAAGGAAATCTTCGAGCAGCCGCGCGCCATCGCCGACACACTGGAAGGCATCAGCGCAATTACTCCGGATATTTTTGGCGACCAGGCATTTGCCACATTCAGAAAAATCGACTCGGTTCTGATCCTCGCCTGCGGCACCAGCTACTACTCCGGCATGACCGCCAAATACTGGATAGAAGCCATCGCCGGCGTGACCTGCAATGTGGAAATCGCCAGCGAATATCGCTACCGCGACAGCGTGCCGAACCCGAACACCCTGGTCGTCACTATTTCGCAAAGCGGTGAAACCGCCGACACGCTGGCCGCGTTGCGCCACGCACAATCACAAGGCATGCTGCACACGCTGACGATCTGCAATGCTGCCACCAGTGCGATGGTACGTGAGTGTGCACTAGCCTACATCACGCGCGCCGGGGTCGAAGTCGGCGTCGCCTCGACCAAGGCCTTCACCACGCAACTGGCTGCGCTATTCCTGTTGACGCTGGCGCTGGCGCAAGTCAAAGGCCGTCTGAGCGACGAGCAGGAAGCGACCTACCTGAAACAAATGCGTCACCTGCCGGTCGCCATCAGCGCCGTGCTCGCACTGGAACCGCAAATCATTGCGTGGGCAGAAGCGTTCGCGCGCAAGGAAAATGCCCTCTTCCTCGGACGCGGCCTGCACTACCCGATTGCGCTGGAAGGCGCGTTGAAGCTGAAAGAGATTTCATACATACACGCCGAAGCATACCCGGCCGGTGAACTCAAGCACGGCCCGCTGGCACTCGTCACGGAAGAAATGCCGGTCGTTACCGTTGCGCCTAACGATCCGATGATCGAAAAACTGAAATCGAATATGCAGGAAGTGCGCGCACGCGGCGGCGAGTTGTATGTCTTCGCCGATGGTGATTCGCGCATTACTTCGGGTGAAGGCCTGCACGTGATTCGCCTGCCTGAACACTACGGCGCCTTGTCGCCGATTTTGCATGTAGTGCCGCTGCAGTTACTGGCATATCACACGGCACTGGCGCGCGGCACCGACGTCGACAAGCCACGCAATCTTGCCAAATCCGTGACGGTTGAATAAGCAACCAATCCTGAAGAGCCGCTATTTCATAAAAATAACGTCGTAAATTTTTTATTAATGTAATAAACATTGCTGGCCGCTCATTGAGCGG
Source organism: Herminiimonas fonticola (assembly GCF_040395855.1). Lineage (GTDB taxonomy): Bacteria > Pseudomonadota > Gammaproteobacteria > Burkholderiales > Burkholderiaceae_D > Oxalicibacterium > Oxalicibacterium fonticola_A. Next base: position 82,490 of record NZ_JBEBPO010000001.1, read on the forward strand.
CCTTTTTTTTAAGGGACGCTTCCAGATTCAAGGCCTCTGTTGGTGCTTTGGATGATGTGTTTTCGCCTTTGTTATCAGGCATGAAAAATTGCGCCATTTGGAACCCGCATGGATGTATGGTTATGTTTTCGACTTACATAATTGTTAGACATTGAACGACCTTTCGTTGACGGATTCGTGCCTGATGTTGTCGCCTGGAACAACACCTGATTTAGGGTGATCTTCGCGGTTCAGACAAAGCGGCATGCACTAGCTGATGTCGCCGAACGATGAGGCCATCGCCGCTGCTGAGACTGCTTTGCTACTACACAAGCTGTTGGGCAAAGCAAATTGGGCTAGCGGTCACTCCAGAAAGGGCAGAAATGAACAACATATCAATCGTTGGAAGCTTACTCACTATCGTGACCCTGTCATGCGAAGCGGCTGGCAATTCGACCGCTACGGTACACGGCTCGGCCGGGAGCAATGGAAACAGCGTGGTGATTGTGAACGGGAACAATGTATCCAGCGCTGGTGAGAGCGTCATCGGTCAAGGGCCGATCAAGGAAGAAGTGAGACCTGTAGCCAGGTTTAATGCGGTAAAGATCGAGGGACCTGTCGACGTCACATACACGATCTCGACGACGCCGTCCGTGCGCCTGCTGGCGCAGGGAAACATCTTGCCATTGATCACTGTTGAAGTAGTGGCAGGCCAGCTCGTTCTGGCAATGAATGGCTCATTCTCGACCAGCGCTCCTATACGTGCCTTGGTCTCGGGGCCGTCGCCAGTGGCCGTCGGGATTAACGGATCAGGAAGCTTTGTCGGCGCAGGGCTTGCGGGCGCGGCGCTGCAGCTCCGGATTGCGGGGTCCGGAAACATCAAAGCGTCGGGATCGGTGGATGCGGTCAATGTTGTCGTGGCGGGATCCGGGGACATCGATATTGTCGACATAAAAGCGAAGTCAGCAGATATCCAGATCAAAGGCTCAGGTGATGTGCACGCCTATGCCTCGCAATCCGCCAGGGTAGCGCTCTCTGGATCCGGCGACGTCCGCATTAAGGGGGCTCCGCTAAAACGCAATGTCGAACGCGCAGGAAGCGGGGATGTAATTTTTGAGTAGGTACACCGACGCATCGCATTCTGATAAATGCGTGCCGGCCAAGGTTGACCTGACCGAGGATTTTCAGACCAAAGCAATCCAGGAATAAGCGCTGCTAAAACGGCGAGTTTTCGGCTTTAACTGATCAGGATTGCAGCGCATCAAAGACTGAAACAAAAAATGGCTAGAACAATCATTGTCCTAGCCATTTTTTATGAGCACTGCAGTCGGGAAAAGCGTAAGCGCCGGTGCTTGTTGCCTTGCATCGAAAACTGACTCGCATGTAGAACACACTCCTACTTACCAATGTGAGTAGGAGACTGGAGTGATCGACATGGCATTAGCTGGAATTATTCGACGCTGGCACCTTCTTCGTGAGCAGATCTGATTGAAGGAGATCTCCAAACGATAAGGTATCTGTCGACATACTCACCGATACACCAGCACAGGTATTTTGCTATGTGCAAGGACCTTTTGCGTTTCACTGCCGATCAGAACCCCCTGAATACCCTTGCGACCATGCGATGCCATCGTTATCAAGTCACATTGGTTATCTTCTGCAGCTTTAATGATCGCCTCATAGGGATGATCACTTGTTAGATGGAGCAATGCTGCTGTTACACCGGCTTCTTTTGCTTTGTCGCTGATCACGCCCAGAAATTTGTCTGCCTGAGCCAAACCGTATTTCGCAAAATCTCCACTACTATCTGACAGCATTTCAGCCTGCCATGTGAAGGTATGGTATTCCGGTATGACATACAAACCGGTCACTTTGGCGCCTAGAGTCTTGGCGAGCGATATGCTCTTCTGAATGGCGATTTCAGACAGAGGAGAACCATCGGTCGGAAGTAGGATGTGTTTGAACATTTTTATTCTCCTGCTGTTATTGTTTTTTCAGTCTAGGATTTCTTTGCATTTTTTCAATACGAGAGTTTATTTTCCAATCGTTCATTGCTGATCCGCAACAAAAAACTCCTGCGTTTAAAACACAATCCGACTTGTCAGGATGAGCAGGAATTGAGGTGGCCGACATACCTTGAAACAAAGGTACATCGATTTGTGTGCACTGGAATTTGAAGGGGCGTATAGCCGTGCAACAACCTTTTCCATGCAGCGGAAACTGCACCAATTCGATAAGTCAATTTTGCGAACAACCCAACAACTTCAGATGAATGTGCTGAGTGCTGAAAAATCTTGCAGCAACGCGTACCGCTAAACGCCCAGATAAGCGCGCTGTACCGCTGGGTCATCAATCAGCACCCTGGCGAGGCCTTCATGCACAATGCGACCGGTTTCCATCACGTAACCGCGATCGGCACCTGACAAGGCTAGTTGCACATCCTGCTCAACCAGCAGCACCGTCACGCCATCGTGCTGTATCGCGGCCAGCATATCCATCAGCTGATCTACCACTACCGGCGCCAGGCCGAGGCTCATTTCATCGATCATCATCAGCACAGGCTTGGCCATCAGCGCACGCGCCATCGCACACATCTGCTGTTCGCCGCCCGACATATTGCCGGCCAGTTGCCGTCGCCGCTCTGCCAGACGCGGGAACAAGGTATACATGCGTTCCAGATCGCGCATCAGTTCCACTTTGTCGCGACGCTTGTAGCTTCCCATCAGCAGATTATCCTGCACCGACATCCGATCGAATAGCTGACGCCCCTCCGGCACCTGCACCAGACCGAGAGCAAATACCTGATCCGGCGTCATGTTCACCAGTTCGCGTCCGCTCAACTGGATGCTGCCGCTACAGGCCAGCATGCGCGACAGCGCTCGCAGCAAGGTCGTCTTGCCGGCGCCGTTGCTGCCGACCAGGGCGACCATTTCTGCCGGATAAACTTCCAGTGCAATGTCATGCAGCACCGGCATTTCGCCATAACCGGCGGACAGCCCTTCGACTTTCAGCAAAGGCGCGCGATGCTGCATCGCGTGCTTTTCATCACGCGATTCATCATGCAAGCCATCTTGCAGCACGCTGCTCATTCGCGCTTCCTTCCCAGATACGCCTGGATCACTGCCGGATTCGACAGCACCACATCCGGCGTGCCTTCAGCGATTTTTTCACCGTGATGCAGCACCAGTAAACGATCGGACAGACTTTTGATGGCCTTGATCACATGCTCGATTACCAGAATGCTGATGCCTTGCTCACGCACCTTGCGAATGACTTCGATCACTTCCTCAATCTCGACATGGTTCAGGCCGGCCATCACTTCGTCGCACAATAAAACTTTCGGCTGCATCGCCAGCGCTTTCGCCAACTCCAGACGCTTGCGTCCCGGGCCGCCGAGTTCATCTGCGCGCTGATCGACATTTCGCCCCAAACCAACGAAATCGAGACAGGCCCGCGCCTGTTCACGTGCCAGCCCCAGTTTTGCCTGTCCGCCGCCGCGCCCGAACAAGGCACCAACCGCAACATTGTCCAGTACCGACAAACCCGGAAACGGCCGCATGATCTGAAAAGTGCGGCCTATGCCCAATCGTGCCCGGCGATATGCAGGCACAGCAGTAATCGATTCACCCTGAAACAGTACATCACCGGAACTGGGCGCCAGCGTGCCACTGATCAGGCTGACCAGCGTGGTCTTGCCGGCACCGTTGGGGCCTATCAAGCCCAAAATTTCACCCTGCTGCAACGAAAAGTCGACCTCATTGACGGCCACCAGACCGGCAAAGCGTCTGGTTACATGGCGAACTTCGAGTAGCGTGCTCATAGTCGGTGCGATCGGATGTTTTCAATGAAATAGCGCCAGCCGACCTTGCGAAAACGCCGCAGCATGTCAGCCAGGCCACGCGGCATCAACACCACTGCGACGACAATCACAATGCCGAAGAACAAGCCGGCAATGCTGGTCACTTCACTCGACAGGATTTCTGAAATGGCCGACAGCGACAAGGCGCCGACGATAGGTCCGAAAATTGTCCCCGCGCCACCGAACACGGCCATGATGATCATCTTGACGTTGAGGCTGATATCGAATGCGCTCACCGGATCGAGGAAAGTGATCCAGTAAGTGTGTATGCCACCGGCCAGCGCACTGAATACACCCGACAACGCGAACGCCAATACCTTGTACAAGGTGGTGTTGACGCCCATCACGGCGGCGCCTTCTTCGTTTTCGCGTATCGCGATCAGGCCGAAACCGAAGCGACTGCGCGTCAGCCAGAAAATTGTCAGCGTCGTAATCACCAGCAAACCCAGCGACAATTCGTAAAACAGGGGATCGTTATTCAGCGGCGGCAACACCAGGCCGATATTCTGGCCGGCCACACTGATGTTGGAGACGATGGCCGTCATCACCTGCGACAGGGCCAGCGTCGCAATCGCGAAATAGTGGCCACGCAAACGCAGTACCGGCAAACCAAGCAGCACCGCGAATATCACCGCCAGTACCACACCGAACACCATGCCGACGCCAAACGGCAAATGCCATTGCACCATCGCGATCGCCACGCCATAACTGCCCAGGCCGTAGAACACGGAATTGCCGAACGAAGCGTAACCGGCATAACCGCCGATGATATTCCAGCCCTGCGCCAGCACCGCCAGCAACAAGGCGTTGATGCCGAACTGCACCAGCACGTCAGAACCAAACCAGGGGACGCCAGCCAGAATTACCAGCGCAATCACGATCAATGCGATGCGCAATCCTCTCACGCAGTTCTCCCCAGCAGGCCGCTAGGACGCACAATCAGCACCAGCACCAGAATGCCGAAACTGGCGACATCCGAATAGGTCGGGCCAATGTAAAGTGCAGTCAGCGATTCCACTATCCCCAGAAACAGGCCGCCAACCAGCACGCCAAGCGGATTGTCGAGACCGCCGATAATCGCAATCGCAAACGACTTGGCGGTCAGCGTGGCGCCGATGTAGGGATTGATCTGCGACACGGTGCCATACAGTCCGCCGGCAGCACCGGCCAGCGCCAGTCCGATGGCAAACGTGGTGGCATACAGATGACGTGGTTCAACGCCGTACAGGCGCGCCGCCAAAAGATTTTGTGCGGTCGCACGAATCGCCATCCCGAGCCGCGTATGCAGCAGAAACAACCACATGCCCACCGTCAGTACGATCGCAACGCCAAACGCGGCCAGGCGCACCACCGGCACCACCACCGGCCCCCATTGCAGGCTGCTGCCGGCATAGGGCGGATTGATGGTGCGGAAATCTGCCGAGAACATGATTTGCGCCAGATACGTCAACACCACTTCCAGCCCGAATGTGATCAGCAGGGTATTGAACATCGGCGCGCGTATCACCAGATTCAGCAGGCCGCGCTGCAACGCATAGCCGAACGCATACATGATCAGTGCCGTGATCGGCAAGCCGACAAATGGATCGATATGCAGATAAGTGTAGAGATACCAGGAAGCGTAGGCGCCCAGCATGATGAACGCGCCGTGCGCCAGATTGACGATGTTCAGCACGCCCCACACCAGCGCCAGGCCGAGCGCCATCACGGCATAGAGTCCGCCTAACAGTACCCCGTTAATGAGGATTTGCGCGAGCAGATCCATAGAGACCTGCCCTTACCGACGCGCATTCCAGGCCGACATCGGATATTTCGGCTGCTTGACGAAACCCTTGGCGTTATAGACCTCGACCAGATCATTGCCCTGTACCTGAATGACCACTTGCGGCAAATCTATCTGTCCATTCTGATTGAAGGCAATCGGGCCATACAGGCTGTCGAACTTCACCTTCGTCAGCGCATCGCGCACCTTCTGCGGATCCATGCTGTTGGCATCTTCCATCGCCTGCACCAATGCTTCCACATCGGCTGCACCGGACGCAGCATGGTAATCAGGGTCGTAGCCATATTTGGCCTTGTATTCCTTCGCGAACTTCTCGGCATCGCCGAACCAGCGATCTTTCAGCAATGGCGATGGCAGCCACGCCGTCATGCCGAATGCGTAATCAGCATCCGCACCAAGCGCCTTGCGGAAATCCTCACTCGGTACGCCTACGGTAAATGAATACATCTTGGGCGCCACCGCCAGACTCTTGGCTTGTCGCACGAAATTCAGGATTTCGGTTTCATGTCCGGCAACCAGAACGGCGTCGACATTTTTGCTTTTGATTTGCGACAGCAGGGAATTGAAGTCCGTTGCGTTCGTACTGTAGCGTTCATCCATCACGACATCAAAACCGGCCTGCTTCAGTTTCGGCCGCGTGCCGTCCGCCACCGATACGTCGAAGGCATCATCGGCATACAGCAACGCCACTGTTTTCGGCACCGGCTTGAGCGCTTTCAGCATGTCTATCGTGCTGCCGAAATAATTGCTGGCGGGTGCCAGGGTGCCGAATATATATTTGAATTGACGCGTAAAGATCTGATCGGAAGCACCGCCGCCCTGCACCATCGGCACTTTATATTTCTCCGACACCGCGGAATCGGCCAATGCGAAATTGCTGGCGAACGGTCCGAGCAGAAGATTGACCTTGTCCTGCGAGATCAATTGCGTGTACTGGCGCACGCTCAAATTGACGTCGGACTGATTGTCATACAGCTTCAGCGCCAACCGGTGCGACTGGCCTCCGATCTTGGCACCGCCGGCAGCATTGATCTTGTCGATCGCGATTTGATAGGCATCGCGGTAATAGCGTCCGGTATTGGCAACCGGCCCGGTCAACTGCACCGATGCGCCGAGCACCACGTCCTGCGCAAGGGCCGCGACAGGCGTCGCGAAGAGTAAGGAAATCAGTAGCGTTGAGAAAAAGCGAAAAGATGTGAGTAACATGGGTTACCTTCTTTCTTGTGCAATTCAAATTGCTGCAGGAAAATCAGATTAGGTCTAGATATCCCATCAGTCAAGGTAGATTTCATATACTTGTTTTGATGACAGTTCTATGCGATCAATGATGCATCTACAGAGATGCCCTCGCTTCAATGTGTCAGGATGAATACAATGATCAGCACCATCGGCCCTGAATAACGACCCTTCAAGTAGTTTAAATTTTAAATCCCTAATCTTTAATTACACATGAACCCATCATTCAAAATCGCGATCATCCCCGGCGACGGCATCGGCAAAGAAGTCATCCCTGAAGGCTTGCGCGTGCTTGATGTCGCGGCAAAGCGCTTCGACATACGCCTCGAATACAAGCACATAGCCTGGGCCAGTTGCGACTACTACGCGCAAACCGGGAAGATGATGCCCGACGACTGGAAGCAGCAACTGCAGGATTGCGATGCCATTTATTTCGGCGCGGTCGGCTGGCCGGCCACTGTGCCGGATCATGTTTCTCTCTGGGGCTCGTTGCTGAAGTTTCGGCGTGAATTCGATCAGTATGTCAATTTACGGCCAGTGCGATTGTTCGAAGGCGTGCCTTGCCCGCTCGCCAATCGCAAGCCTGGCGATATCGATTTCTATGTGATACGCGAAAACACCGAAGGCGAATACACCGCAATCGGCGGCATCATGTACGAAGGAACCGAGCGCGAACTCGTGCTGCAGCAATCGGCATTTTCACGCAGGGGCACCGACCGTATATTGAAATATGCATTCGAGCTGGCGCAAAGCCGTGCACGACGGCGTCTGACGGTCGCCACCAAATCCAACGGCATCGCCATCAGCATGCCGTGGTGGGATTCCCGCGCAGACAACATGGCCAAAGATTATCCGGACATCACAGTAGATAAACAGCATATCGATATCCTTGCCGCACGTTTCGTCCTGCAACCGGATCGCTTCGATGTCGTCGTCGCATCCAATCTGTTCGGCGATATCCTGTCCGACCTCGGCCCTGCATGCACCGGAACGATGGGTTTGGCGCCATCGGCCAACCTGAATCCGGAACGCAGCTTCCCGTCCCTGTTCGAGCCGGTGCACGGTTCCGCGCCTGACATTTACGGCCAGAACATCGCCAACCCGATCGCGATGATCTGGTCTGGCGCACTGATGCTGGATTTTCTTGGTCAGCGCGCAGCACACGATGCGATACTCGACGCCATCAAGCACGTCCTGGCACATGGCCCGCGCACTCCCGATCTGGGCGGCAATGCAAAAACTGCAGACATCGGCATGGCCATTGCCGCGGCTGTCGCTGGCTAGCTCGCGGCGAGATGAAGATACAAGGAACAAGAGACAAACCGCATGGACCAAGATAATTTAATCGAACGCTTAACCATTCTGGAATATGCGATCAGGCAGTCGATGACTGTACGGGAAGATCAGGATGAACCTGCGAATCCCGAGCACAAGGACGAGGCGGAACGCTATGGCATGTCGCTTGATAGCGCCGTGACAAAAGGTGATCTCCTCAACGCTGTGCAAACTCTGGTGCGCGCCAAGCAGAAAGAGAACATTCAACATGGAGCATGAAATCAATTTGCCTGACGTCGTTGCCGAAGTGACTGCTGCATTCATGCGTTATGAAGCAGCGTTAACGAGCAATGATGTCGCAGTGCTGGATGAATTATTCTGGAACCATCCTTCGACGCTGCGTTACGGGGTCGGAGAAAATCTTCTCGGTTACGAAGCGATACGCGCGTTTCGACTGGCACGTCCATCGAAGGGATTGGAACGTGACTTGATGAATACCGTCATCACCACCTACGGTCGCGACTATGCGACTGCCAATACCGAGTTCACACGTAAGGGCGAAACACGCATCGGTCGTCAAAGCCATACCTGGCTGCGACTGCCGCAAGGTTGGCGCATCGTCGCGGCGCATGTGTCGTTGATGTCTGCATAAAAATTGCCCGCGAATATTTCGTTCCGGGCTATTGCACAAGCCTTGTGCAACGCTTCCATCAATCCTTCCCACCCGACCTCCGTATCATCTCGCTAGGCGTCATCCCCATGATCTGCCGAAACGCATGACCGAATGCGGCAACGCTGCTGAAGCCCAGCTGCGCGGAGATTTGTTTGATTGACGCAGGCCCGCTGCCAAGTGCTTCAACCGCAGCCATGATGCGTGCACGTTGCCGCCATTCCTTGAATGTCAGATTGGTTTCTGCAGGAAACAGCCGCGTGATCGTGCGCGCCGATGCGCCGACAGTGTGTGCAAATATTTCCAGTTCGCGGTTGCTGGCGGGATCGGCCAGGATCATGTCGGCGACGCGACGCGCGCGCGGATCGGTGGGCAAAGGCATGAAGGTCGCCGCATCTTCATCCTCTGCAAGCTCGAACAATGCAAGTTCGATCAGCAAATCAATGCGTTTGGGATGCGAGTTCTGCTTGAATGCTGCGAGGATCGCTTCGCGCAACAGCGGCCCCACTGCGACCACGAACTCGTGTGCCAATCGTGGCGCTTCAGGATGTTTTGCCAGCCAATCCGCAGGAACCAGCAGCGCACGCATTTCGATATCGGCCAGCACATCAACCGCATGCTCGATCCCGGGCGGCAGCCAGACTGCACGTGCGGGTGGCACCAGCCACCTGCCTTTGGGTGTCGTCACCTGCATGATGCCGCTGGAGGCAAACAGCAGTTGCGCCTCGCGATGCACGTGCAATCCCAGGTGAGTGCCGCGCGGATAAGACGTGGCGCCAATAATCATTTATTCCCCTCCGCATTCCAAAAGCGCATCCAAATTTGGCGTGTAAGCGATATTGGTTGTCCGCCAGTCGATGAACAGTCAGATTAACCTAAGCGCACTCTTTTTGAAAAGGTTCTGTTTGTGAACAATCCCCGCACCGTTATCGCCTACATCAACGTCGCTCACTTCATCGATCACTACGCCATGCTGGTCTTCGCGGCGGCGGTCATCGTGATGGCACCGGTCTTCGACATGACTTACTCAGATTTGCTGCCTTATGCGACACCCGGCTTTGTCGCGTTCGGTGCCGGTTCGCTGCTCACGGGATGGCTGGGCGACCGCTGGAGCCGGCGTCACATGATGGTGATTTTCTTTATCGGCATCGGCCTGGCAATGATGTCCGTGGGACTGACGCAGACACCGCAACAGCTCAGCATTGCACTGCTTGCCGTCGGTCTGTTCGCCGCGATCTACCATCCGGTCGGCACTGCGATGCTGGTTGCGCATGCCGAAAAACTCGGGCGCGAAGTCGGTATCAATGGCGTGTGGGGCAATCTTGGCGTGGCGTCATCAGCACTGGTGACAGGCGCAGTCTGTGAATATATCGGCTGGCGCTGGGCATTTGTGTTGCCGGGGCTGGCAGCAATCGCGATCGGGGGTTTCTTCGCAGGCAAAGTGAAACATGAAGCGCGCGGCGTTCGCAAAGCCGCCAATCACACAGTTGCACGCGTATCGAAAGAGGCAATGTGGCGCGTCATCGCCGCACTCGTCATCACCATCATCGCCAGCTCCACGACTTTTAATGCGCTGACCGTAGCCTTGCCGAAATTATTTGCTGAACGCCTGTCTGATCTGACCACCAATACTGCGCTGCTCGGTGTCATCGCTGCAGGCACGTATGTGTTCGGCGCATTCGCGCAGTACACCATCGGTCACCTGCTCGACAAGCATTCGCTCAAGATAGTGTTCCTGCCACTCGCATTGATACTCGCGCCGCTGCTTTTTTTCGGTGCCGCCTTGTCCGGCGTTCCGCTGGTACTTGTCTGCATCGGCATCATCATCGGCGTCTTTGGACAAGTGACAGTCAATGACGCGATGCTGGGAAAATACACCAGCGACGAATGGCGATCCCGCGCTTATTCAGTTCGCTACTTCCTCGGATTTACTGCTGCCGGCGCATCAGTCGGGCTGGTTGCATTACTGCACGAACGCGGTGGATTTACCTTGATGCTGCAAGCATTGGGAGCATTGTGCGTACTGATTATTTTTGCCGCGATTGCATTTCCACATGAAGATCGTTCGCCGACATAAGCATCTATTCGGAGCAGACACTATTTAACGCCGGCTCGATCAAAAAGCAAAAGGGTTACGTAAAAACGTAACCCTTTTTGTTTGAGTGGGCTTGAGCAAATCACGAACGGCGCCAATCATGCCCAGGCTACGCTACCAGTTCATCAAGTCCTGTTTATCTTCCTGGTTCAAGCCATTGCATACGTCTACATTGGCAAACCATTCCTTGAACATTTTGCTGAAGTCGATATAGAAGGAGATGATAGTCATGGTCATGATAGCCTCGCGATAAATTGTGCATGAAGCACTGTGATTAACGAAATGAAAGCACCGGGCCAAATCATCATCGGAAAAACACAGCCGCACGGCCCGCCATATCAGAGGCTGGCTACATGCTTTAGTTCATCGTCGCGCACCATCATCCCTCGTCATTCTTCACGTCATGATTCCGCGAAGAAAACGATTTGAGTAGCAATTCAATTCAAAGAAGAAAGAAAGTGAAAGAGTGCATCGGGGATCATTTCACATTCACCGAAATATTCAGTGAAGACAAGGTGAAATTCTGATCGAGATATTCAACAAGTTGCGATGAGAAAACAAATGCATCCGAAAAATCACACTGTCCGTTTTATGACAGCGCCCTTTTAAGTTTCATCGCAATACGCCTCGCATCTTTCTCATCAATCACGTTGGCAAAGCCCAGCAGCAAACCCTGCTGCGGTTTCGCATTGATGTACCAGCGCGACAAGGCATGCATGGCCAAACCTTCCTCGCGTGCGCGCTCTGCCAGCATGACGTCATCTTCGTGATCGGCGAGCCTGGCCAGCATGTGCAAACCGCCCGGTCGCAAATTGATGCATATGCGATCACCCAATACCTCCTGAAATACGCGCTGCGTGACCGCACGACGTTCCG
>NZ_JBEBPO010000002.1:0-76411 GCF_040395855.1 Herminiimonas fonticola
GTGAGCCATTTCTCAAACTCTGCAGCAGGTAATGGGCGAGAAATCATGAAACCCTGTGCAATATCGCATCCCAGATCTGCCAGCAGTGCGTAAGCACTTTGATCTTCCACTCCTTCGGCGATGGTTCTCATTCCCATCCGGTGTGCCAGTGTCACGGCGGCTTCTACAATATGTACCGCACCTTTATCGCCGGGAAGTCTGCGCACAAAAGATTGATCGATTTTGATGAGGGAAATAGGGAGTTGGTGCAAATACTGCAATGAGGAATAGCCGGTGCCAAAGTCGTCGATGGAAATGGTGATTTTTGCATTTGCCAAACGGCTCAGTTCCAATATGGTGTGCGTAATATCGGTCATCAAGGCGCCTTCCGTTACTTCCAGCTCCAGCATGTGGCCGCTGACATCGTGGCGTTGCAGAAGCTGCAGTACCAGATCCGAGAAACCGGGTTGCAGCAGATTGCGCGGCGAGATGTTGACGGCGATTGGAAGATGAATATCGTTTTCCCGCCATTTCACAATTTGTTCCATGGCCTGTTCGAGGGCAAACTCGGTAATCAGATTGATGAGTGTGCTTTGCTCCGCACGCGGGATAAAAATGCCGGGAGGAATGTTGCCGCGTTCAGGGTGATTCCAGCGCATGAGCGCTTCCACGCCGTGAATTTCCCCGGTTTTAATGGAGATCTTCGGTTGGTAATACATGGATAGCTGGCCTTCCTCGAGGGCGCTCATCAGGTTGCCGAGGATGGATAGATTTTCCTTTGCAAAATTGCTGATTTCCGGATTGTAGGCAACGCAGTCCAGTACTTTTTCATTGGCAGAGATCAGGGCCGATTCAGCCCGTTGCAGATAGAGTTCGGGGGCTTGTATCACCTTGCTGAAGGTGACATAACCAAGCCGGGAATCGACATGAATAGGAATGGCGTTGAACTGGTATGGCTGCTGTGCGCCTTTAATCAATGCCGCGAGCAAGGCATCGATTGCTTGCGCATTCCGGTTTTCTATCAGGATGCCTAATTGTTCTGAATCGATGCGATAGATCCGTGCATTGCCTTGCAAAATGTCTTGGTAACGATCGGCCGATTGCTGGATCACGGCTTCGGTGATGTCGAAGCCAAATGCTGATTTCAGCTCCATTGCATTTTGCAGCGAGACCACGGCAAGTGCATGCAGGTGTGTGGCGTTTTTTATTTTCTGCAGATCGGATAAGGCATTCAGCAATGCATGGCGATTTGGCAGCCGGGTAACCGGATCATGACGCGCAATCCATTTCAAGTGCCGGAGGTAAGATCTTGCGCTATCGCTGGCGCCGCCGCAGGCCATCCCTATCAATATAAAAAATCCGGTTCGATAGAGCCAGTTGATGGCGTTCTGCTGTTCTCCGGTGCTGACATCGATGGGCATGAAAGGCCCCAGGGTGATGCCGCCAAGCAGTCCCACGATCAATCCGCCGCGTACGCCGAATATGAATCCGGAAAGCAGAATGGCCAGATACATCGAATGCGAATAAACGAATTTGATGCCGCCCGTGGCATAGACGAGAACATAAATGCCGGCGATCAGAATGGCGAGCAAGGGAATCATGGCAATCCGTATTGCACGGATATGTACGCTTAGCCATTCAAATAATTGAATTGTGTTCATCAGACATTCCTTCTTAAGGCAACATCATGAATCAGGGCATGCTTTTTCTTTTGGATAAAGCATGGCCGTTTTGCTGGATAGCGTGCTGGAATCGATATGACTTAACGAAATAGCGGAGTGCGTGAACATATTGCAATGACAAGATTCTTCAATATATGTTGCCATGAGAAAATTATCAAAGCAATTATTGTGCTCCTGTTGTGAAATTCTTATGCGTGACGGCATAGCACTGGCATGGCGGAAGCCCGGGGAAGGGGGCGTTCAATATATTTTTTGCACTTCGTAACCGCGTTTTTGCAACAGGCTGGGTACGCCTTTGTCGCCCAGCAAGTGCAGCGCACCAACCGCAACAAAGCTTGTCTTATCGGTTTTCAACAAGGTTTCCACCTTGTTCGCCATATTCGGATTGCGCTTGTCGAGCAAGACCTGTTGCAAAAATCTGTCTGAGGCCGTCTCTCCTTTTTGCATTTCAAGCAAGGCACCATCCAGCGCCCTGGCATCCGCGTTCTGCCATGCTGAGATTAAAGCCAGTGCCTTTTTCATGGCGTCGCCATTGGCGAGTTCGGCAAGATTTTCCCTCAGATATTCTTCCTGTTCTGCGTCAGTCATGCTGTCGAACAGCGAGAGTTGATAGTCGGCTGTCTCCAGTTCCTGTATCGGCTTGTTCTGTTCTTGTGCGATCGAGATGAAGTATTTTTCGATACCTTGCTCGGTCGGGAAACCATTGCGTGCCATTTCCTGTATCAGCAAAAGATTGGCAATCATCCACGGCTTCATGCGCGCGACGCTTTCAAATGGAATATCGACGCGTTTTAACGCTTGTCTCAATTGCACGCTACCGTCGGCGGATAGATGCCGGTTGATGGTTTGTCCATCGGGATAGATGCCGTGTCGCATGATGGCCAGGCGCATTGCTTCCGTATTGTTTATGTCGACTTCGATCACCAGTTTCTTTGCATCGGATAATGCGCGCGTCACTTGCGGCTCGAGTGGGTAGAATGCTGTCTGACCGACGTGGATAGTGCCGAACAGATAGCTGACATTGCTGCCATGGGTGGCGCGATACAGCGTTCCGCGCTGCGGAATAACATGTTTCTGTCCGTTTGCTGATGGCGATGTTGTTTGTGTGACAGCCTTGTCAGCGTGTGCACTTGCTGCGTACAGACTGAACAATGCGGTGAAAATAAAAACGACATAACGACGCATGCAATTCCCTAACTTGTATTGATAACCTGACGTAAAAACAATGCCCAAGCTGACCTGGCTGTTCGATCTGGATAACACGCTGCATGACGCATCGCATGCGATTTTTCCGGCGATCAACCTGAACATGAATGCCTACATCGCACAGGTGCTGAACGAGGCTGGTGCGGCTTCGGATGAGGCAGCGGTGAATGCCGCGCGCGTCGCCTACTGGCAGCGTTACGGCGCGACCTTGCTCGGTATGGTAAATCATCATCAGGTGCGGCCTGAAGATTTCTTGCGCGAGGCGCATCGTTTCGACGATCTGGCGGCGATGATACGTGCCGAACGCGGACTGGGGAAATTGTTGCGCCGCCTGCCGGGGCGAAAAATCCTGCTGACAAATGCGCCACGACGTTATTCGCATCAGGTATTGCGGCATCTGGGTTTGCATAAGCACTTCGCGCAGCATGTACCGATTGAAGCGATGCGCGTGCATGGCCGCTTGCGGCCCAAGCCGTCGAAGCCGATGCTGCGCAAGCTGCTGGCAAAAGAAGGAATAAGGGCAGGGCGATGCGTGCTGGTGGAAGACACGGTGAGTCATTTGAAAGGCGCCAAAGCGCTGGGCCTGGCAACCGTGTGGGTCACGCAATATCTGGCCGCCGATTCGAGCAAAGGCGCATTAACTGGCAACGGCGCAACAGTGGGGCATATAAAACGCCCTATTTATGTCGATGTCAAAGTAAAATCCGTAGGGCAACTATTCAGGCAGTTGCATCGATTGCGCTAGTCCGATTGTTTACCTACCTATAAATATAAAACCATGGCGACGACCAAACCAGGCGAACGCAAGCTGCAGATACTTCAGACACTGGCAACCATGCTGGAGCAGCCCAAGGGAGAAAAAATCACGACCGCAGCGCTGGCTGCGCGCGTGGAAGTGTCGGAGGCGGCACTGTATCGGCATTTCGCCAGCAAGGCGCAAATGTTTGAAGGCTTGATCGAGTTCATCGAAACCACCGTGTTCGGCCTGATCAACAAGATCTCCGAGCAGCAGGAAAACGGTTTGTCGCAGGCGCAGGCAATGATCGTCATGCTGCTCAATTTTGCCGAACGCAATCCCGGCATGACGCGCGTCATGATAGGCGATGCGCTGGTCAATGAAGACGAGCGTTTGCAGCTGCGCATGAACCAGTTTATCGACCGTATCGAGCTGGCGCTCAAGCAGGCCTTGCGCGTGGCGGTCACGCAAGGGCAGGCGAATGAAGCGGAAGTCGCCGCGCGCGCGCATCTGATTACCAGCACGGTGCTGGGGCACTGGCAGCGTTATGCCAAGACCGGCTTCAAGCAGAATCCTTCGGCGCATACCGCCGCCCAGATCGCAATACTACTGGCTTGAAAATGGCGCAGTCGCTGTCGATTGCCGCCAGCCACTGAGAGCGGGCCGTTTCCCGCCGGTTGGCGCATCCCGCTTGGTCGTACAATAGCGTCTTGCTCCGCATCGTTTTTCCTGACTTATGTCCCTGTTTGTTCCCGCCGATTCTTCCAACGATTGCTTTGCGCTGCTCGACGATTGCGACGCCAGCGCAGACCAGCCGCGTTCGCGTCTTTATTCGGCGCATGCAGGCACCTTGTCATGCCGGCATGCAGATCAATTGCCGGACTTGCTGCAACAGATGCAGGAGCAGCTGTTGCAAGGCCGCTTTGCCCTTGTGCTGTTTGCCTATGAATTAGGCGCGGCCCTGCACGATATTGCACCGCACGAACAAGAACTGCAGCAAGCTGATCAGCCGCTGGCTGAAATACTGCTGTTCGATCGTTGCGAAAAACTTTCCGCATCGCAGGTGGCAAGCTGGCTGGCGC
The DNA here is from genome assembly GCF_040395855.1 of Herminiimonas fonticola. Lineage (GTDB taxonomy): Bacteria > Pseudomonadota > Gammaproteobacteria > Burkholderiales > Burkholderiaceae_D > Oxalicibacterium > Oxalicibacterium fonticola_A. Next base: position 4,686 of record NZ_JBEBPO010000002.1, read on the forward strand.
AGCAGGAGTCGTCGACGCCGGCAGGAATCGCCAATGTGCATGCCGATATCGATCAGACGGCCTTCGATGCCGCACTGGCGCGGATACACGATTACATCGCGGCAGGCGATACCTATCAGGTCAATTACACCTACCGTTTGCGCTTCGATGCCTACGGCTCGCTGCATGCACTGTATCGCCGCCTGCATGAGCGCCAGCCGGTGCCGTATGGTGCATTGATTGCGTTGCCGGATGGCCGCGCAGTGCTGTCCTTGTCGCCGGAATTATTCGTGCGGCATGACGATGGCAAGCTGACAGTGAGACCGATGAAGGGCACGGCGGCCGCCAGCGGAAATCTGCAGCAGGATGAAGCGTCTGCACATGCCCTGGCAGCTGACCCGAAAAATCGCGCGGAAAACCTGATGATCGTCGATCTCTTGCGTAACGATCTGGGGCGGATCGCCGAAGTCGGTTCAGTGGTCGTCGATAAACTATTCGATGTGCAGCGTTACAGCAGCGTGCTGCAAATGACCTCGACCGTGCATGCGCAATTGCGCGCCGGCCTGACGCTGCCGCAGATATTCGCGGCGTTGTACCCTTGCGGTTCGATTACCGGCGCACCCAAGCACAGGACGATGCAAATCATCCGCGAACTGGAAGCCAGTCCGCGCGGCATTTATACCGGCGCGATAGGCTGGTTCGATCCGCTGCCGGCAGAACAGGCAATTGGCAATTTTTGTTTGTCGGTGCCTATCCGCACCCTGCAATTGCAGTCGCAGGATAAGCAGAATATTCGTCGCGGTGAAATGGGCGTGGGCGCCGGCATCGTGCATGACAGCCAGGCGCAGGCAGAGTACGAAGAGTGCCGGCTCAAGGCCAGCTTTTTGACCGGCATGCGCGGCGAATTTGAATTGTTTGAAACGATATATGCCACGCACGATGAAGGATGCCGTCATCTCGAACGGCACCTGCAGCGTTTGCAGCGATCGGCAGGCTATTTCGGTTTTGCCTTCGACGCAAACAAGATCGGAACCTTATTGCGCGATACCTGCGCACAACTGACAGAAAACAGTGCGCATCGCTTGCGCCTGGCCTTGCAGGCGGATGGCAATTGCACGATACAAACGGCACCGTTGGCGCCACTGCAACTGCCGGTCAAGATTCTGCTGGCAGAAGATCGCACCGATGCCGGCGATATTTTCCTGCGCCACAAAACCACGATCCGAAGCGGATACGACGCTGCATGGCGTGCAGCGGAACAGCAGGGCGCGTTCGACCAATTGTTCTGCAATAGCGCCGGCCAGTTGAGCGAAGGCGGGCGCAGCAGTGTGTTCGTCAAACTGGATGGCCGCTGGTATACGCCGCCCCTGAGCGTCGGCGTTTTGCCGGGCGTCATGCGTGCCGTATTGCTGGATGATCCCGCATGGGATGCGCAGGAAAAGATTCTGACGCTGGATGACTTGCGCGCGGCAGACGAAGTGATCGTCTGCAATGCCCTGCGTGGCGTATTGCCGGCACGGATCGTCTGGCCCGACTGAGACGAATACATGCCGACAATAGCTTTATGCCGGCAATGTGACCCTGAAGCAGCTGCCCGCTTCATCGCGGGCGACGTACACGACGTCGCCGCCATGCCGGCGCGCGATTTGCCGTACCAGGCTCAAGCCTAGACCAACCCCGCCTTCGCGTTCGCTGGCACCGGCTACGCGATAAAAGGGTTCGAAAATATTTTCCCGTTCTGCCACCGGCACGCCGGGCCCGCCATCGCACACCTGTAATAGAACAGTGCTGTCCTGTGCTGTCGCCAGGGTCACGGTAATCGGCGTGTCATTGCCGTAGCGCTTGGCATTTTCCAGCAGATTGCGCACCAGGCGACGCAGCAGCCGTGCATCGCCAGACAACTCGATGGCCTGTGCATCCAGTTGCGCACCGATGCGCGCGCATTCTTCCGCGACCAGTGCAGTCAGATCTATTGTTTCAAATGTCTGTGCAGTGTCGGGGGTAGCGTCGAGCCGGCTGGCCAGCAAAATCTCATCGATCAATTGATCCAGTTCGCCGATGTTGCGCTGCAGTTCGCTACGGATTTCCGGTTGCGCCTGCGGGCCCATCAATTCAATCGCCATGCGTATGCGTGCCAGCGGCGAGCGCAATTCATGCGAGGCATTTGCCAGCAAGGCTTTCTGCGCATCGACCAGCGCTTCTATGCGTGCCGCCGAACGATTGAAGCTGCTTGCCAGGCGACCTACTTCATCCTGTCCTTCCACTGCAATACGGGTCGACAATTGCCCGGCTCCCAGCGCTTCGACACTGGTTTGCAGGCGCTCCAGCCGGCGCGTCAGGCGCCGCACAATCGGATACGAGCCTATACCTATCGCCAGCCCGATCAGGATCAGCGTGGTGAAAAAACTGAAAGGTGGTTTGCGTCGGCCCGGATGCTGGCCGACCAGCCAGCGATCGTCCGGTAATTTGACGGCGAACACCGGCGGCCCGCCGCCCATCCAGCCGCTGACGGTTTGCGCTGCATCCAGCGGCGGCAGCTCACGTCCGGCAGTTGCGATTTTTTCACGCTTGGCTGAATACAGCGCCAAGTCGGCGCGCATGCGCGATTGCCAGCGTGTAAGCGCCTGCTGTTGTTCTTCGTTGCTGGCTTCGGGAGGCGGCAATATATCGGAGGCAATGGCGGCAAACGATTCCAGGCTGGGGCCGATTTGTCGTGCGTCTGCATTGATGCGCCACGCGGCAGCGAATAGCAGGCCGGCGACAGTCAGGCTGATCAGCATCGCCAGATAAATGCGGATATACAAACGGTGCGACCAGTTGAAACGTCCGCGCGTGCTTGATTCAGACATCTTGCGCCTTTGCAAATACATAACCGGCACCGCGTACGGTGATGATGCGTTTGGGTTGTTTAGGATCGTCTTCGATGGCGGCGCGCAGGCGGCCGATGTGCACATCGATGGAACGATCGAAGGCTTCCAGCGGTTCGCCCTTGACGGCATCCATCAGTTGTTCGCGCGACAGTACGCGTCCGGCGCGCTCGGCCATGGCTGCCAACAGATTGAATTGATAGGAAGTAACCGGCTTGTCCTGATCGTCGAGGCGAATCACGCGCGCATCGAGGTCGATTTCGAGACGACCGAAGCGCAGCACGTGGCCGTCGGTGGCTGGCGCGCCCTGCTGGCGTCGCAGCACGGCGCGCAAACGTGCCAGCAATTCGCGCGGCTCGAACGGTTTCGGAATGTAATCGTCGGCGCCGAGCTCAAGTCCGACCACGCGATCCATGGGGTCGCCCTTGGCGGTCAGCATGACGATGGGCAGGGTATTGAGCGGCGCCGGAAACGTGCGTATCTGGCGGCACACATCAAGCCCGTCTGCATCCGGCAGCATCAGGTCCAGCAGGACGATGGCGAAAGATGCGCTCGCGCTTGCATGCTGCAACTGCTGCAGTCCCTCGGCGGCGGTGGCGCTGTGTTGCACATCGAAGCCGTTCTGGCCAAGATAGGTGGCGACCATCGCTGCCAGGCGCTGGTCGTCTTCAATCATGAGTAGGCGTTGATTCATCTGTCTAGTGTAATTCCATTTCGCAGGCAAAACGACAGGGGCCTGGTGAAACACTGCCGCCATGACTTGCATTGCAGAATAAAAGAGCGGCAATGCATGCGAACGTGCAGCACACTGCCGCGCACAGCATTTGGAGCGATATAACGACATCGCTTCAAACGCTGCGGCGGCAGAATGTCTTACTTCTGCGCTTTTGCTGCTTCAGCTGCGGGCTTGTGCTCATGACCATGATGCGAGCGTGGGCCGTGATTGAAGCCGTGACCGAAACCACGCTTATGTTTTTTCATTTCTTCCACCGCCTTGACGCGTTGTGCCGGCGTCAGCACTTCTGCTGCATCGGCAAATGCCTGCGTTACCCGACGCGAACGCTGGTCGGCCAGTTGCTGCTCAGTCTGGCGCAGTTGCTCAAGCGCCGTGCGATCGATGGTGGCGGCAGACAACAGCTTGCTGCGTTGTGCATGCAGGTCGCGGCCTTGCTGACGCAAGGGTTGCAGATCGGCGAAGGCAGATTTGGCGATTGCGCCCAACCTGGTTTTCTGTTCCGCGGTGGCATCCGGCACCAGACGATGCAGCATGCGCTCAAAACGTTTTTCCGCATGTTCCGGATTCATTTGTCCGTGTTTGCCATCGTGGCGCTCGTGCTTCTCGACCTTGGCCGGTGCGGCCTGATTGTCGGCAGCATAGCTGATGCCGGCCAGCGAGATGGCGCCGACGATGACGGCGCTTGCTCCTGCCATCAACAGGCGACGGCTGCGCGAGCCGGATGACGATACGGATTGTGTGGTGTGCTTGTTCATTGAAACTCCTTTGTTTCGGTTGGTGCCTGTGCAGGCATGTTGTTACTTTAGGTGTGCTCTGTTGAGATAGCGCATGCGAGCGGTAAAGTTATGTAAAGGACGGGATACGCGTTGTTGGTGCATGGATGGGGGACTGGTGGTGGATGTGCACCAGTTTGGTTATCGATACGGTCCGTCGTGACGCAGGCGGAGATGCGTGATGGACAGTTCTCTGGCATAGCTTTTGCACTTGATGAATATCATCGGATCTTGTGCATTGCATGTCGTTGGGCTGTTTCAAAAAATAACAGGGAATAAAAATGAACAGACGTCACTTTCTTCTGGCCGGCGTGGCGGCAAGCGGAAGTTTTTCCGGTTTTTCCCGTGCCGATTCCTCCATCGTCCATATCAACGACGCGATCAACAAATCCGGTCGCCAGCGCATGCTGTCGCAACGCCTGGCGAAAAGCTATTTGCAGATTGGTCAGGAAGTAGACCTGGCTCGTTCCAGCAAGATATTCAATGTCTCGCTTGCCTTGTTCGAGCGTCAGTTGGGTGAACTGGAAGCGTTTGCACCGACGGCGGAGTGCCGGGCGACGCTAACCGAACTGAGGAAGACATGGGGGCGTTACAAGGGTGCATTGATCAGCAATGCGCCGAATCGGCTGGATGCCAAGGCGGTGATGGCAATCAGCGAGGAAGTGCTGGCGCTGGCGCATACAGTCACCGTACAACTGGAAAAATCGTCGGGTACTGCCGCCGCACATCTGGTCAATATTTCCGGACGTCAGCGCATGCTGTCGCAGCGCATGGCAAAGTTTTATCAGGCCATCAATTGGGGCGTGGCATCGCCGGATGCCTTGATGAATCTGGCCAAGGCGCGCGAGGAATTTCTGCGTGCGATGAAGGAGTTGTCGGATTCGCCAAAAAACACTTCAGCCATCAAGCAGGAAATCACGCTGGCGCAACAGCAATGGCTCTTCTTTGACCAGGCGCTGAAAAGCAGCGCCGACAGCAATGAGAGCAAGTTTCGCTTCGCCACCAATGTAGCGACCACCAGCGAAAGAATTCTGGAGACGATGGATAGAATTACAGGGATGTACGAGCAGTTGAGCTAATGCATGCGCTGATGCGCGGCTTGTTGGCTAGTGCGCCTGTCCGCATACGCTGCAACTGGTATTGCGAGCGATCCTGATGCTGCTCCATTCCATAGCCCGTGCATCCAGCAAAAGCAGGCGTCCGGCCAGCGATTCACCTATGCCGGCCACCAGTTTCAATGCTTCCGCTGCCTGCGTGCTGCCGATGATGCCGACCAGCGGTGCGAACACGCCCATGGTGCCGCAATTGACTTCTTCAAACTGCTGGTCTTCCGGGAACAGACAGGCATAGCAGGGGGCCTTGTCGTTGCGCGTATCGAACACGCTGACCTGGCCGTCGAACTTGATGGCGGCGCCGGAAACCAGCGGTACGCGATTGGCAACGCAGGCGCGATTGATGGCATGACGCGTCGCGAAGTTGTCGCTGCAATCCAGCACGACCGATGCCTGGCTGACCAGTTCGTTCAGGCGTTCGCCCGTCACGCGTTCCTGCAAGGCGACGACCTTGATGCCGGGATTGATGTCGGCCAGCGTTTTTTGTCCCGATACAACCTTGGCCTGGCCGACGCGTTCTGTCGTGTGCAGAATTTGCCGCTGCAGGTTGGTCAGATCAACTGTATCGTCATCCACCAGCGTGATGGTGCCGATGCCGGCAGAAGCCAGGTAAAACGCCGCCGGTGAACCCAGTCCGCCGGCACCGATGATCAATGCATGCGCCGCCAGCAGTTTTTCCTGCCCTTCGATATCTATTTCATCGAGCAGGATATGGCGTGAATAACGTAGTAATTGCTGATCGTTCATAAATAATCCGGACGTAATTCTTGATGCATTGATTCGTAATGCGTTTTGTGCGGCGACAGTATCGCACTTATCAAAAAAGCCGCATCGCTGCGGCTTTTTTGTGTTTGCCTGCGACTATTTCTTGTCGCCGTTTTTCGGCTGATTGATACCGGCTTCTTTCTTCACTTCGACTTTCACTTTTGAAAGCACAACCGGCAAACCTTTCAAATGATTCAAGGCCTGCGCCAGCTGGAAATCGTCCTTGCTGCCGAATTCCAGTGGTTTGCGTTTTTTCTCCAGGGCGGCGATGCGCTGATCTTCTTCCAGTTCATCGAGGCTGGGGCGTGCGCTTTCCGCTTCCTTGTCCTTGTCGTTGGTCAGGTGCTTTTGCAGATCGGCTTCCCGCAGACGCAGGCTGTTCAAGCCATCGCCTTCGGCGGTTTCATCGACCATCAGATCCGGGACGATGCCCTTGGCCTGAATCGAACGGCCGCTAGGTGTGTAATAACGTGCGGTGGTCAGCTTGACAGCGGTATCGGCAGACAGCTGGCGTATGGTTTGTACCGAGCCCTTGCCAAAAGTTTGCGTGCCCATGATGGTGGCGCGCTTGTAATCCTGCAGTGCGCCGGCCACGATTTCAGAAGCGGAGGCGGAGCCGGAATTGACCAGCACCACCATAGGAATCTTCTTGATCGCTTCCGGCAGTTTTGCCAGCGGATCGCCGACAGCACGCGCAGCGTAGAATTCGCGGCGTGCATAGAAGCTGGCTTTGGAATCAGGCAATTGACCATTGGTCGAAGTGATGACGACATCTTTCGGCAGGAAGGCCGCCGAGACGCCGATCGCACCTGGCAATACGCCACCCGGATCGTTGCGCAGATCGAGCACCAGACCTTTCAGTTTCGGGTCTTCGGCGTACAACGCAGCGATTTTTTTCGCCATGTCATCGACCGTCGGCTCCTGGAATTGCGCTATGCGCAACCACGCATAGCCCGGCTCTACTACTTTTGCCTTCACGCTTTGTACGCGGATTTCCTGGCGGGTGATTGTGATGACGACGGGTTTGTCCTCATCCTTGCGCGCAATGGTCAGCGTGATCTTGGTGTTTGGTTCGCCGCGCATTTTCTTGACGGCCTCGTCCAGCGTCATGCCTTTGACCGGTGTCGAATCCAGCCGCGTGATCAGATCGCCAGCCTTGATGCCGGCGCGATAGGCGGGTGAATCTTCTATCGGCGAAATGACTTTGACGTAGCCGTCTTCCATCCCGACTTCGATGCCGAGGCCGACAAACTTGCCTTGCGTGCCTTCACGCAATTCCTTGAATGCTTTTTTATCAAGATAGGCGGAATGCGGGTCGAGCGAGGACACCATGCCGGAAATGGCTTCCGTCAGCAGTTTCTTGTCTTCTACCGGTTCGACATAATCCGATTTGATGAGACCGAACACATCGGCCAGCTGGCGCAATTCCTCGAGTGGCAATGGATTGCCGGCACTTTTCTGCGCCATTGCGTCCAGTTGTGTGCCCATGCCGATCGCACCGGCAATCATGCCCAAACCGATCAGTCCGATATTCTTGAGTTTCGTTCCCATGTTCACCTAATAGTTACCCAGCCAAGTGGGTCAAACGCGCGACCTTGGTGCCGCATTTCAAAGTATAAACCCGATTGTTCATTGCCGCCGCTATTACCTGTGCTGGCAATGACTTCGCCTGATTTGACGGCATCGCCGGCATGTTTCAATACGGATTGATTATTGCCGTAAATCGTCATGTACTGGCTGCCGTGATCGACGATGATCAGATTGCCGAAACCGCGCAGCCATTCGGCAAAAACAACACGGCCTGCAGCAATGGCTTTGACTTCCGTGCCTTCGTCTGCGCGTATGAACAAGCCCTTCCAGCTTGGGCCGTCACCGCGTTTGCTGCCGAATTTGGCAATCAGGTCGCCGCGTATCGGCAGCCGCAAGCGGCCGCGCAATGCAGCGAAGGCGCCATCCTGGGTGCTGGCATCGGGTGTGAGTTCATTTCTGGCGAGGGTCTTGGATGGCGGTTCGTCGTCTTCAATCGCATTCGGATTGGTGATTTTTCCGCTCGACGCCTTCTCATCCGGCGTGCCGCGTTTTTTTGCCTGTGCCAGACGTTTTTCACGTTCTTCGCGCGCACGCGCCGCGCGTTCCTGACGGCGTTTTTCTGCCGCTGCCGCTTCCGCCTTGCGTTGTTCCTGAATCAATACAGCCAGCTTGTCCACCAGGCTGGCGAGACGTCGTTCGTCACGCTCGATATTGCCGGCTTCCTTGCGCTGCGCGACCAGTTTGTTCGACAGTTGCGCCAGCAGCGTGGCGCGCTGGGCTTTTTCCTTTTGCAGGATGGCGTGCTGGTCGCGCGCTTCGGCGGCGATTTCATCCAGCTCTTCCTTGGCGTTTTGTACTGCCGCCTGATTGTCTTCGATCTTTGCCAGATTGGTGCGTAGCGCTTCGATCAGCGCTGCCTGCGCGCGCGAGATGTAGCCCATGTATTGCAGTTCGCGATTGATGCGATTCGGATTGTCGCCGGAGAGCAGCAGCTTGATGCGATCTTCATTGCCGGCGACATATTGTTCGCGTAGCAATGTGGCGAGCTGGCTTTGCTGCGCTTCGACAATTTTCTGCAGTGCGGCCTGCTGCTGTGATAACTCGTTCAGTTTCGCCTGGGTTTGCTGCTGTTCTTCGGAGAGATCCCGCAAATTGCGTTGTGCATCCGATATGGCTTCTTCCGATTTGGCGAGTGCGCTGGCGGCGGAGCTTTTTGCGGTTTCCGTCTTGTCTATGCTGCGTTTGAGCGTCGTCAGTTTTTGCCGCAGATCGGCGCGCTCGCTTTCGGCGATTTTCTTTTGCTTGCTGCGATCGGTGACTTTTTGCGCCTGCGCCTGTAGCTGCACACCGGCCAGCAGCGCCAGCAAGACGACCGAGCCAATGATGCGCATCGTCGGCCATGCCAGCGGATGTGGCCGGGCGAGGATGCGCGTGTTGCGTTTGATGCGTGATAAAAATGGAAGTTGCACGGAGTTTATAGCACTGGCCCGTGGCTGGCGGCAGCTTTGACGGCCGCTGCCAGCGATTCCTGATCACCCAGGTAGTAATGACGAATGGGTTTCAGATTTTCATCCAGTTCATACACGATAGGGCGGCCGTTCGGAATGCTCAGCGAAACAATATCCTGATCGCTGATGTCGTCGAGAATCTTGATCAGGGCGCGCAGGCTGTTGCCGTGCGCCGAGATGATGATTTGCTTGCCGGCCCGGATGGATGGCACGATGGTGTCGTTCCAGTACGGCTCCACGCGCAACAGCGTGTCTTTCAGGCATTCCCCCAGTGGAATTTCTTCGTGCTTCAAGGCGGCGTAACGCGGATCCTTGTACATGGTGCGTGGATCGTCTTCCGCCAGCAATTTTGGCGGAATGTCGTAGCTGCGACGCCATTGCAATACTTGATCGGCGCCGTATTCCTGCGCGGTTTCAGCCTTGTTCATGCCTTGCAAGGCGCCGTAATGGCGTTCGTTCAGGTGCCAGTCGCAGACGACGGGTATCCACATCAGATCCATTTCGTCCAGCGTGATCCACATGGTGCGTATCGCGCGCTTTAATACCGAGGAATAAGCCAGATCGAAGGTAAATCCCGCTTCGCGCAACAGTTTGCCGGCGTGCTTTGCTTCAGCACAGCCTTTTTCAGTCAAATCGACATCGGCCCAGCCGGTAAAGCGATTATCGAGGTTCCAGGTGGACTCGCCGTGGCGCATCAATACGATTTTGTACATGAGTCAGATAGGTAAGTAATGGTTTTTTGATGCAAAATGCCGAATCCGAATTGTATTCGGTCTTCTATTTTATAATGCGAACACTCTTTCAACTAATTGGATCACCGTGAAATTCATCATTGATAACATTTTTCTCATCGGCATCGTGCTGGTGTCGGGCGGCGCACTGATCGTGCATACCTTGCAACGTACCGGTGCAAAAGTGACTGCCTTGCAGGCAACACAGATCATCAATCAGGGAAAAGTTCTGATTCTCGATGTCCGTAACGCCGACGATTTTGCGACCGGACATGTCCGCGATGCAAAAAACATCCCGTTGAAAGAATTGAAAACCCGCGTAGGCGAGCTGGAAAAATTCAAGGAGCGGCCGGTGATTGTGGTCTGCACCAAGGGCTTGCAATCGGCAAAAGCAACCGCACAACTGAAGAAGGCAGGTTACGCCAACGCGGCCAGTTTACTCGGTGGACTGGATGCATGGCAATCGCAAGGCCTGCCTGTCGTCAAGTAAGAGAGGATCAATATGACTGCGCATGTAGTGATGTATAGCACCGGCGTCTGCCCGTATTGCACGATGGCGGAACGCTTGTTGACGGCCAAGGGGATAGAAACGATTGAAAAAATTCGCATCGATCTCGATCCTGCGCAACGCGCCGCGATGATGCAGAAAACCGGCCGTCGCACCGTACCGCAGATTTATGTCGGCGATACGCACGTCGGCGGCTTTGACGATCTGAATGCGCTGGAACGTCTCGGCAAGCTGGATGCCTTGCTGCAAGGCGCCTGAAGCGGTGCGCATCTGCGACATCGCAATGTTCATGCTGTAACCTGCCCGGAGGGTGAGCCCTCCATTTTTAATCTGACTGAAAGTGCTTCATGGCTGACGAAAATCTGCAACCCGTATTCCAGATCCAACGTGTGTATCTGAAAGATCTGTCGCTGGAACAACCTAATTCCCCGGCAATTTTCCTTGAGCAGGCTGCTCCCGTGATTGAAGTGGCAGTGGATGTCGGCGCAGAACAGCTGGCTGAAGGCATGTTTGAGTCGACCGTAACGATTACGGTGACGGCCAAAATCAATGACAAGGTCGCCTTCCTGGTGGAAGCCAAGCAGGCAGGTATTTTTGAGGCGCGCAACATTCCGGACGAACAGCTGGATCCGCTGATCGGCATCGGTTGCCCAAGCACGATTTACCCTTATCTGCGCGCCAATATCGCGGACGCCATTACACGCGCCGGTTTCCCGCCTGTGCATCTGTCGGAAATCAATTTCGAAGTGTTTTATCAGCAGCGTCTGGAAGCGTTGGCGCAGCAACACGCTACCAACGGTTCCGGCATCGTGATGCCTGACGGTTCGGCAGCAAAGCACTAAGTCCTTCCTTGCAGGTGCGTCGTCCGATGCATCTGCAAGTTCCCGATAATGTGTGAAGGTGATCGCATGAAATGGTCTTCCGCTGTCTTTGCAGCTTTGCTGGCCCCTACGCTGGCCATGAGCGCGGTGCGCGCGGCCGAGTTCAAGTCGGTGGGTGCCAATCCTGCCGTGCTGTATAACGCACCGTCAGACCGGGGGCGCAAGATATTTGTCGCACCGCGCGGCATGCCGGTGGAAATCGTGTTGACGCAAAATGGCTGGAGCAAGGTGCGTGATGCCGCCGGCGACTTGTCCTGGATAGAAACCAGCGCGTTGACATCGAAACGCACCGTGGTGGCGACGACCGCCAACCTGAAATTGCATGCAGCGGCGGAAGATGCCTCTGCCGTGGTGGCGACGGTTGATAAAGGCGTGCTGCTTGAATTGGTGGCGCCGCCAGCTTCGGGTTGGGTCAAGCTGAAGCACAGGGATGGGCCGATCGGCTTTGCAAAAATCGGTGAAGTGTGGGGCGAGTAAGGAATAACGGCAGAACAACTGCGGAATAGATTGCGTATCGGCGCAAGCTGGAAGTGGCGGCACAGTTTTCATGGATGCCGCGCAGATTCTGTTGACCATCATTGGTGCGCGACATTCTGACGATGTGCGCTCCTGTTAGTATTCTCACTCTTGTCTATCAAATCCAAAGAATGAATATCACAATACTTGGTGCAGGCGCATGGGGTACGGCCTTGGCGATGTCGCTGGCTGACCGGCATGCTGTGATGTTATGGGGGCGCGATGCCGCTGCGATGCGGGATATGCAGCAGCAACGCGAAAATGCCGCCTATCTGCCCGGTTTCCGTTTGCCGGACAGCCTGTCCCTGAGTGCGGATTTTTCTGCCGCGCTTGCACATGTCGGGACGGATGGCCTGCTGCTGGTGGCAACTTCGCTGGCAGGATTGCGCCCGTTGGCCATGCAATTGAAGTCGTATGCGATTCCAAACATCGTCTGGCTGTGCAAGGGCTTCGAGGCGGACACGCATTTGCTGCCGCATCAGATCGTGCGCGAAGTATTGGGAAGCGATGTTCCTGCCGGCGCCCTGTCGGGCCCGTCTTTTGCGCAAGAGGTTGCGCACGGCCTGCCTTGTGCATTGGCGATCGCTTCCGATAACGCAGCCTTGCGCGAACTGGTAGTCAGTGCCGTGCATGGGCCGAGCATGCGCATTTATTCAACCGACGATGTGATCGGCGTCGAAGTTGGCGGCGCGGTAAAAAACATACTGGCGATTGCCACCGGCATCATCGACGGCCTCAAGCTCGGTTTGAATGCGCGCGCGGCGCTGATTACACGCGGCCTGGTGGAAATCACGCGCTTCGGCGTCGCACTTGGCGGACGTACTGAAACCTTTATGGGTCTGGCCGGCATGGGCGATCTGATTCTGACCTGTACCGGCGACCTGTCACGCAACCGCAAGGTAGGGCTGGGCTTGGCGCAGGGGAAAAAACTGGAGCAGATCGTGACCGAACTGGGTCATGTTGCCGAAGGCGTGCGTTGCGCACAGGCAGTGCGTGCGCTGGCGACTGAACACGGTATTGATATGCCGATTACGCATGCAGTTGCGGCAGTCTTGTTCGATGGTGATTCACCGCTGGAAATGGTCAGCCGCCTGCTCGCGCGCGATGCGCGCAATGAAATGGCCTGAAGTCTGTGCGCACAGCATCAAACAGTGCGCGTGCCATGCTGCAATCAATGCGGCAACAGCAGCAGCGTCAATAAAACCGACGAATCTTCCAGTGCGTGCAAGGCATGCGGTTCGCCGCCTGCCAGGTAAACCAGCTCGCCGGCGTGCAGGGTTTGCGTGGTTTGGTGCGCTTGCAATTCAACCGCACCTTCCAGGCATTGGATCGTCAACGGGCCGGGAACGGTATGTTCCGGCATGCCTTTTCCGTGCGGCAGCACCAGACGCATCAACTCAAGTTGCGGTGTTTTGAAAAGCGCATTTGAAACGGAAGCGGTGATTCGTTCGCCTAGTGGCCGGACATCGATCAACTGGCCGGATCTTGCGTGCGGTAGAGCCATCATCTTCTCCTCAACGTTATTCCAATACCGTCAAACGCATGAAAACCTGCGCTCTGCATTCCTTATAGCAAACAAATCGTGCCGGATCAATCCGGGGCCTGCCGGGATGCGTTTTATTGTTCGTCAGGTTCGGATAATTTGATTTTCAGCAAACGTTTTTGTCCCTGGCGCTGGGCTGAAATCGATTTTTGATGTGGTCCGGCAACACGCTGTTTTGCCGCCAGTGCAAGATGATTGCGCGGCTTCAACGCCTGTTGCGAGGGCTCGATGCGGATGGTGAGTTTTTGCCGTTTGGCGAGCGCTTTATTGGCCATGATGGTAACGCCGCGCATGCTGCCATGCGCGGCCCCTGTCGATGATGATTATCGATCTTACCGCAGGTAATTACAGCACGTAGCGCGACAAATCCTCATCCACCGACAAGGCGCCCAGTCTTTCATTCACATAGGCGGCATCGATGGCGAGCGTCTGATCCGGGCTTTTGCCGGCGGAAAACGAAATTTCTTCCAGCAGTTTTTCCATCACCGTATATAAACGGCGCGCGCCGATGTTCTCGGTTTTTTCATTGACCGAATAGGCGATTTCCGCCATCCGCTGGATGCCATCCTGCGCAAATTCAATGGTAACGCCTTCCGTGGCCAGCAAGGCTTCGTACTGCTTGGTCAGGCAGGCGTCGGTGCCGGTCAGAATGCGCTCGAAATCGGCGATCGACAGTGATTCCAGTTCGACGCGGATGGGGAAGCGCCCCTGCAATTCCGGTATCAGATCCGAAGGCTTGGCGAGATGAAATGCGCCCGATGCGATGAACAGGATGTGATCGGTCTTGATCATGCCGTACTTGGTGTTGACGGTGGTGCCTTCCACCAGTGGCAGCAGATCGCGCTGCACGCCGGCGCGCGACACTTCGCCACCACCGGTTTCGGAGCGGTTGGCAATCTTGTCGATTTCATCGAGAAAAACGATGCCGTTCTGTTCCACATTGGCGATGGCTTTTTGCTTGAGTTCGTCTTCGTTGACCAGTTTGCCGGCTTCTTCCTCGATCAATAGCTTCATCGCTTCCCGGATCTTGATCTTGCGCGCCTTCTTGCGATTGCTGCTGGCGCCGGAAAACATCGATTTGATCTGTTCGGTCATTTCTTCCATGCCGGGCGGGGCCATGATTTCCATCGTCGGCCCGGCTTCGGCCAGTTCGATCTCGATCTCGGTATCGTCCAGTACGCCTTCGCGCAGGCGCTTGCGGAAAGTCTGGCGCGTGGCATTGCCGCTGCTGTTGTCAGGAACGCTGGTATTCGATGGATGAAAGCCGAAATCGCGTGCCGGCGGCACCAGAATGTCGATCACGCGATCTTCTGCGGCATCTTCGGCGCGCGCGCGCACCTTGCGCGTCTCGGCTTCGCGCGTCTGCTTGATGCCGATGTCGATCAGGTCGCGAATGATGGTGTCGACGTCGCGGCCGACGTAGCCGACCTCGGTGAACTTGGTGGCTTCGATCTTGATGAAAGGCGCGTCTGCCAGCTTGGCCAGGCGGCGCGCGATTTCAGTTTTGCCGACGCCGGTGGGTCCTATCATCAGGATGTTTTTCGGCGTGATTTCGTGGCGCAGCGGTTCTGCAACCTGCTGGCGGCGCCAGCGGTTGCGCAGGGCGATGGCGACCGCGCGCTTGGCATTGCCCTGGCCGACCACATGTTTATCGAGTTCCGAAACGATTTCCTGGGGTGTCATGTTCATAATGATTTTTCGCAAAAGGGGCTGGTGCGCTTGCGCTCAATCCAGCGTTTCTATCGTGTGCGACAGATTGGTGTAGATGCAGAGTTCGCCTGCTATCGTCAGCGATTTCTTGACGATTTCCAGCGGCGACAGCTCGGTGTTTTCCTGCAAGGCTTTGGCGGCCGATTGCGCATAGGTGCCGCCGGAACCGATGGCGCCTATACCGTCGTTTGGTTCCAGCACATCGCCATTGCCGGTGATGACCAGCGTGGTTTCATGGTCTGCCACCAGCAGCATGGCTTCCAGCCTGCGCAGCATGCGGTCGGTGCGCCAGTCCTTGGCCAGTTCGACCGAGGCGCGCATCAGATGACCTTGATGTTTTTCCAGTTTGGATTCAAAGCGTTCCAGCAAGGTGAATGCATCGGCGGTACCGCCGGCAAAACCGACCAGCACCTTGCCGTTATAGACTTTGCGTACTTTGCGCGCGGTGCCCTTCATGACGATATTACCCAGGGTAACCTGACCGTCGCCGCCGAGCGCAACGACGTTGCCGCGTCGCACCGAGAGTATCGTGGTGCCGTGAAATTGTTCCATGCTTGCCTCTGAAATAGGAGTGGCTGAGGTGGTGAAAAACAGAATAAAAAGTGAAATCAGGTCGCGCGAAAAGCACGATATTTCCAGAAAAATGGGGACGGACCTTACGATTGCAAGTCGGAATTACGTCCTGATTGCAGAACCTCAGTTTTTGCGCGGCACGATACGTACGAGTTCGGCGACGCCCATGACATGACAGAGCGCGATGATGAAGTGATTGGCATGGTGCAATTCGATACTTTTTCCGCTGTTGATCAGTGGCGTCAGACTGCCGAACAGGCGTCCGGCGGCATTGAAATCCATCCGCGTCAGGCGGCTGCAATCGAGTATGACCGGATTGTGCGTGTGTGCATGCACGGCGATGTTTTGCACCAGCGTATCGGTGCGGGCATCGATGACGACCGGCATCATGAAATGATCGCTGGCCGCGTCGTCCGGTTCGGCAGATTCTTCGGCGGCGGTGACGACCTTGTTTTGCGGCGAGACGAAGGATGGTGGCGATACTTCAAAGGTGATGCAGTAATCGATACTGGTTTCTTCAAAATCGGATTCGCGATTCAGCAAACGCAAAATTTCCAACAGTAGTAGCCACGGCGCTTCGGTTTCATCGCGGCGGCCGACTTGCAGTATGGAACGGATTTTTTCCGCCAGTTCCGGTGCGCCGACCAGAATCAGGTTGTGGCCGGATTTTTGCAGTTTCTGCAATATGCTGAACAGCAGTCCGCAACCTACCGGATCGACCTCGCTGACGCGTGCAAATTCGAGCTTGATGACATTGCTCATCCCGGCCATATTTTTGATGCGCTCCAGCTGCTTGATGCTGCCTGCATCGAGCTTGCCGGAAAATGCCACGCTCGGCGTGGTACTGGCGCGTGGCGCTGCTGCCTGCGCTGCGGGTTCGGCGCTGCTGCCGTCCACCCATGCGGGCGGCGACATTTCAAATTTGTTCGCGTACTCGATCGATAGATTCTCGAACGATGTGTGTTGCCCGGTGATCTGGTACAGATCGAACAGCATGCCCCAGACGGTCAGCGGTGTGCTGCCGAGCGCATCTTCTGCAATGGCGTTCAGCAATATGGGTTCGACCAGATCGGTCTGGCCGTTGGCAAACAGGATGGCGGCTTCTTCAATGACAGGCGCTGCTTCGGAAGCCGAAATGGCAACCGGCCTCATCACTGTTTCTGCGCCCAGCAGGAAGGCGGTGCTGGCGCCCATGAGATCGGGCAGCATGGATGGCTGCTCAAGCGGCGGGGTGGCGTCGCTGTCGGGTTTGGCTTGGATGCGCGTATCCGGTGCGCGGACATTGGTATTGAGGAACTGGCTGGGTGGGCCGGGCAGGGTATTGCCGCTGAAAGGCAGCGGCTTGACGAATTCGGACGACATTTCAGACTCGATCGCATCGATCTTCATGGCCGTGGCGTGCGCTGCCTGGCGTTGCACTTGCTGCGTTTGTTCGTTTTCGTTTTTTGCGTTGATGCGGGCTGCGTTGTCGCTGCGTTTTTTTTGCGTAGACTCCTGCTCAGTCGACTTGCGTGCCGGCTGCTGGCCCTTCTTGCCAAATAGCGAAAAAATCCCCACGTCTATCCTGGTGAACAACGGCTGCACCAGTCAGATATAGACGGGTGCGCCAAGTTTATAAAATGCTGCGCCCGGAGTATTTGTCCGCGCGCGACCATGCCAAAATTTCCGCTTAAAGGTAACACATGCAGGATGCACAAAGCGACCTGCAGATTCCCGCAGGTCACTAGTGTAGCCAAAAATCAGGCAACTATCTTTAAAAACTTGTACGAACGCCAACGATCAGGTTTCGACCTGGCAGTGGTGCGACTTCACGCAACACCGACGTTGCCAGCCGGATATCTTCATTCAGCAGATTTTTGACGATGGCAAACCAGGTAAGCTGGGTCGAGTTGATGTTTTGCGTAAAGGACAAGTTTGCATCGACCTGGGTGTAGGAAGGCGTGACGAAGCTTTCAAAGCTGGCCAGCTTGTCTTGCTGTTGCGCGTGCAGGACTTTCACGCCCGAGCGCCAGGGGCCTTGACGATACCCGACTTCGCCACCGAAACGCGTTGCCGGCTGCAGCGGCAGATTGTCGAGGCCAGTCAATTTGCCGCGCGAGGTATCGGCAAAGCCACGCAAGGACCAGCCTTCACCGCGCAGGTTGTAGCTGATCTCGGCTTCGGCGCCGCGTATCGTGGCGCTGTTTTGCGACCAGAAGCGTTGGGTGAATTCGCCACCTGGCATGCCATCTTCATCTACAGTGGTGCCGTCAGTGCGGCCGTAGACGAAGTTCTTCACGCGGTTCTGGAAAATATTGGCTTTCCAGCGGATCAGACCTTCTGTTTTTTGCAGACTCAATTCAAAGTTGCGTGAAGTTTCCTTGGTCAGATTGGCGTCGCCTCTGTCGAAGGTGGCGGTCGATTCGTGCGGGCCGTTGGAATACAGTTCTTCGATTGCGGGCGCACGCTGGGCAATCGCCGCCGTAGCGCCAAAGCCATAGCCGGGCGTGAAGGTCCACAGACCGCCTAGGGAATACGAACCGAGATTGAAGTCACGTTGCGACAAACCCGATACTGCATCCGGCTTGCGTTTGACTGATTCTATGCGCGCACCGGCGCTGGCACGGAAAGGGCCGAAATCGCGCTCTTCCACCAGAAAGCCGGCGATCGAATCAGTCTTGGTGAGCGGTACGGTCTCCGGCCCGCTGCCGTCGGCGGCCAGCGCCGAGAATTCCGAATTTTCAGTTTGCAGGCCGAAGGTGCCGCGCCATCCGGCCAGCGGTTTGTGCGTCAGTTCCAGCCGGCTTTCCAGTGCATTGTTCTTGAAATTGGTCGCTGGCGTGCCGTCTTGCAGATTTTCCGTGTGCTTGTAATCGGTATGGCCCAGTTTGAAGCGCAGCGATTCGATATTGCCGAATGGTTCCCTGATCAAACCGTCGAGATCGAAGCGGGTTTGTTTCAGGGTGATGAAAGAGCGTTCTTCGGTTGGAATGCCGTAGCGATCGTCATTGACGCCGACCGAGGCGCCTATGTGGCCCCAGTCCTGAATGTAGGAGGCGCCGAATCCGATGCTGTTGGCGCGCGCAAAGGAATTGGGCAGGCGGCCGGAACCCAGAGCCGGATCGCTCAGGCTGACGTTGCCGGGGATCTTGTAATCGTCGGCATCGCGCAGATTGCCGTCGATATGCAGGCCGATGTCACCGGCTGCACCGTCCACCGACAGCGAAGTATTTTTCATGCGGTCGACAGTGCCGTAACGCAGTTCCGCTTCGCCGGTTGGCTTGGTATTGAGTACGGTGGGAATGCGATCGTTGATGATATTGACCACGCCGCCGATGGCGCCGGAGCCGTACAGCAGAGCTGCGGGACCGCGCAGGATTTCGATCTGGCGTGCGGTTGATGCTTCGCCTCCGACCGCATGATCGTTGGACAGACTGGATGCATCCATTACCGACATGCCGTTTTGCAGGATCTTGACGCGCGGGCCTTCCAGACCGCGAATGATGGGACGCGAGGCGCCGGCGCCAAAGGCTGAAGCAGAGACGCCGAGTTCCTGCGAGAGCGTATCGCCTAGCGAATTGCCGAGTTTTTCACGAAGTTCGTTGCCGTACAAAACCTTGGCGGGCGCGAGAATTTGTGCGCCCTCGTCGTTATTGAATGGCGTGGATGTGACAACCACGGCAGGCAGGGTTTGTTCTTGCGCTTGCGCAAAGGCGGAATGAGAAAAGGAGGCAAGCGCAGATAGAACGGCGCTTGCCAACAGGGTGCGTTGGGCGATCATGAGCTTCCTTGATAAGACGAATGAGAATGGCCGTTGCCGGATCGCAGGGCGATCGGACACGGCAGCACAAACAGGGAAAATCAGTTACGCCGTTGGCGGTGCGCGGGAAGAGAAGTGACAGAGGAAAGGTGCGTCCCATGAAGCATGGGCAGCCCACAGCGCCAGAACTTGCACGCTGGTTTGCAGAAGGGGAATAAACGGAAGTGCAGGTGCGCTATCCGCCAGCGCCATGCCATCGAACAAGGTACAGGAGTGCAGTTTTTCGCCTGCATATTCGGTAGCGGAATCAGGCGTTGTACCGGCGGTTGATGCGGAAGATGTTGCACCTATGGTCTGCACTGCATGCTGACGATCTGTTCTGTCGGCATGCTCGATTCGATGCCGCAATCCCATCCATTGCGCGAACAATACGGCAAGCACCAACAATGCGGCGAAGCAAAGTCGGGTTGTGCTTGGTGTGCGTGATGAAAATGCAGGTTTCAAAATTACTCGTTGTTTGTGCGGCGTGCGTGTCTTCAGATCAAAAGACCAGGTCGATCGATATCAGCGACCATTGCCCGGCAAGATGTCTCAGCCCAAGTTTGTTGTTTCCAAATCGAAGTACAAAATATTGTATTGCAACAGAATTGCATTCTACAAAAAAACAAAGCGCGCGAATAGGGTGCCGCGCGCTTGTTTGTGAACTGCGGTGCAGATTAATTCCGGATGGAATCAATCGCCATACAATTTCTGTTTCAATTCGCGACGCTGCTGCGCTTCCAGTGACAGCGTGGCGGTAGGGCGTGCCAGCAAACGCGGTACACCGATAGGTTCGCCGGTTTCTTCGCACCAGCCGTAATCGCCGGAGTCTATGCTGGCGATCGATTGCTGTACTTTTTTCAGCAGCTTGCGTTCGCGATCGCGGGTACGTAATTCCAGCGCGTGCTCTTCTTCAATCGTGGCGCGATCGGCAGGATCGGGCACCAGCACGGTTTCGCGCAAATGCTCGGTGGTTTCATCCGCGTTCTTCAACAACTCTTTTTCCAGCTGTTGCAGGCGGTCCTTGAAAAATGCGAGTTGCGCCGGATTCATGTAATCCTTTTCGCCCATCTTCAGGATTTGCGCTTCGGATAACAGGGTGCCGTCATTAGCGGCGCTCGGGGTTGCTTTGCTTGATTTAGTTGCCACTTCGCGTACTTTCAAAACTACAGGTTGTTCAATTTTATCTACTGATCGGGAGGCGGTCTTGTTGCCGCTGCCAGCTCCTGACCGAGATGCGCTTTTATTCGGTGTTGCTGCCGCTGCTGTTGTTACCTTGCGGGTACTTGCAGCAGCTTCCTTTTTAATTGGTTTTGCGACTGTCTTGCCAACCAGCTTTGCTTTGACTGCGGGTTTCACCACAGGTTTCGTCGCCGGCTTCACAATTTTTTTTGCGATGGATTTTGCCGCAACCGTTTTTGTTTTGCTGGCGACCTTGTTGGATTTTACCGCAGTCTTGGTCGGTGTTTTTTTCGCGACTTTGGATGCTGCCTTAAGCGCGGGCTTGGTCGTCTTGGCTACAGCCTTGACGACTTTCCCTGCCGAGGTTTTCGCAGATGATTTCGCCACTGCTTTGCCGGCAGGTTTTGCACGTGTAACTGCAGTTGCCTTGGAGGCTGTTTTTTTTGTGCTTTTAGATTTTGTGGCAGTTGCGTTCATAGTCCCTTGTCCTCAATGAACCTTCACACCTCAGATCTTATCGTGCTCCGCGTGCGAATCGCATCTCTCGCATCATCCAGGCCGTTATACCCTGAGCTCAAAACCACGGTAGTTTATACCAAACATTGTTCCAATCCGAGAATAAAAGTTTCTTTTGGCAGATTCTGTCCAATAAACACCATTTTGCTTGAACGGCTCTCATTTTCACCCCATTTGCCGCCTATATCGGATCCCATGATCTGATGCACTCCCTGGAATACAACCTTGCGATCGGCGCCGTCCATCCACAGCACACCTTTGTAACGCAGCATGCGCGGACCGAATACCTGCACAATGCTGCCAAGGAATTCGTCCAGTTTTTCGGTATTGAACGGGCGCTCGCTCTTGAAGACGAAGGCGGCGATATTGTCGCTGTGATGCGAGTGATGGTGGTCATGATTGTGTTCGTGATCATGCGTGCAATGCGCATCGCAAGCATGATCATGATGATCGTGTGCATGCTCTTCTGCGGCAATGAAGTCGGGATCAATCTCAAGCTTGTCATTCAGGTTGAAACCGCGCAGGTCCAGCACGTCGGCAATTGCCACGCGGCCAAAATCCGTGGTGCTGACAGGCGCACGTGGATTGATGCGCTTGATGCGTTCGATCAGGATACTCAATTCATCTGTGCTGACCAGATCGGTTTTGGATAGCAGCAATTTGTCGGCAAAGCCGATCTGACGTTGCGCTTCTTCATAGGTATCCAGCTGGTGCATCGCATGTTTGGCATCGACTACGGTAATGATGGCATCGACCAGATAGTCGGCGGCGACTTCTTCATCAATGAAGAAGGTTTGTGCCACCGGACCCGGATTGGCAAGGCCGGTGGTTTCGATCACGACATGGTCGAACTGCAGTTCGCCGGCATGGCGGCGTTGCGCCAGTGCGGTCAGTGCCACGATCAGGTCGCCGCGCACAGTGCAGCAGATGCAGCCGTTGTTCATCTCGACTATCTGTTCGGTGCCGTCTTGCACCAGGATTTCGTTATCGATATTTTCCTGGCCGAATTCGTTTTCAATGACTGCGATTTTGAAACCGTGCGGCTCCTGCAAAATGCGGTTGAGCAGCGTGGTTTTGCCGGCGCCCAGAAAGCCGGTCAGGATGGTGGTGGGGATGAGTGCCATGATGTTTGAATAATGCCTTGAATTTAATGTGCGCAATCGGCACACCATCCCTTGATGGTGAGTTCGATTTCGTGACTTTGAAAACCTTTGCCCAGCGTGGCTTGCAGAACCTTTTGCAATTGCTGGCGCAAGGTGGCGGCCGATGGATTGAGTTTCGCCTGGCTGTCGACGGCCAGCAGTTTTTCATCGACGTTATCGATGCAGAAAACCTTGGCGCAACGCGTGCATTTGAAGTGGCCGTGTTGATGCTGCTGTTGCTGCATCTGGTTTTTGCCGCTGTTTGCCAGATGTTCGGCACCGGCGTTATAGCGGAATACGCGATCGTCGCCGGCGATCTTGTGCGCCAGTCCGGCATCGGTCAGCGCGTCCAGTGCGCGGTAGAGCGTGACCCTGTCCATATCGACCAGCGTGTCTTGCACGTCCTGATGCGAGAGCGCGTACGGTGCGCCCAGCAGTGCGGCCAGTACCTTGATGCGGGCAGCGGTGGCGCGCAGCGAAGTGTCGCGCAACTGGCTTTCGGCCAGGGTCGGGTAATCTGGGGTGGCGGATTTCTTCATGATGCTGCAGGTAATGAATAGTGTGTTGATTATGCCGTAAATTTGCAATTCAGTTGCAATTTATCCGTTTGTGCTCATGCTTTCCATAGTGCAGGACAAGGAATGCGACGGTAGTGTCGAGGCGGTCAGGGTTTCTTTTTGGCGCGCGGATGGGCGGCGTCGTAGACTTGTGCCAGACGCTGAAAGTCCAGCGAGGTGTAGATCTGTGTGGCAGAGATGGATGCGTGGCCGAGCATTTCCTGTACGGCGCGTAAATCACCGGATGATTGCAGTACATGCGAAGCGAAGGAGTGGCGCAACACATGTGGATGTACATCCATCGGCAGGCCGACGGCTTGTGCATGCGCTTTCAGGCGCAACTGCAGCACGCGTGCCGAAATACGTGTGCCGCGCTCACTTAAAAACAGCGGGTGCGGATCGAGCTTGACCAAGGTATCGCGTACCGCCAGCCAGGCCTTGAGTGCATCGATTGCCGGCTGGCCGATGGGCACGCTGCGCATCTTGCTGCCTTTGCCGGTGACCATCGCTTCATGCGCATCGAAATCTATCCAGCCGGCCGATGTGTAGCGATTTTCCTGTACATATCTGAGATCCAGACTGACCAGCTCGGATACGCGCAAACCGCTGGAATACAGCAACTCAAACATTGCATGATTGCATAACTGCATGGACGCGTCGGCATTTTTGCCCGGGCTGGTTTCCGATACCAGGCGCACTGCATCATCGGCCGCCAGTGCTTTCGGCAAGGGTTTGTTGCGCTTGGGCGCCTTGATGCCATCCACCGGATTGGAAGCGACGGCATTTTGTTCGGACAGCCAGCTGAAAAAGCCGCGCCAGGCAGAAAGCTTGCGTGCGATCGAACGTGCGTTCAAGCCTTTGGCGTGCAGTTGTGCTGCAAATTTACGAATCTGGAAATGACTGATGGCGCTGAGCGCTGCATTGCTATCGCTTGCGGTTGCCAGCGCAAGCAGCTCCAGCAGGTCGCGCCGATAGCTGGTAATCGTGAGGGGCGACAATTGCCGCTGACTGATCAGGTTATCGAGATAACCATCCAGATAAGCGTGATTGCCGGCCAGACTCACGGTGACAGTTTAGTCGAGCAGACTCGACAGCGCAGCGCTGGCGGTTTGGCCGATATTGCTCAGGAAATCGGTGGCCATATCGGAGGTGAATCGATGTGGATCTGGCGAGCCCAGCACCAGCAGGCCAAAAGCTTCCGGTGCATCGTCCAGCCGCAAGGGGAGCAAGGCCAGTGATTGTATCGAAGGCGCATCTTCCAGCCATGATGCCGCTTCAAAATCGTTGTTGCCGCCACAGAAAGGCGTCGTCAAACCGTTGGAAAAAATACGCGAATCGGCGGAAACCGGTGCAGCAAACCAGGTGTGCGCAAATTCTTCCGCCACACCCCACAGACGCAGCGTGACGTGCGGCACGGCGAAGGTGGCTTGCAGTCCGGTCGTCAGCGTATGCGGCAAATCCACATCGTTGCGCGCCAGCAGCAGCGAGCGCGTCCAAGTATGAAACTTGTGCGTGATCTGGTCATTTTCCTGGCCGATGCGAATCAGTTCCGCCAGGCGCAGTTCCATGATCTTGAACTTCTCGCGCATCACATCCATTTGCCGTTCCTGCAAGGATAAGGTGCGGCCGCCTAGCGGGCTCGACAGTTTTACCTGTGCCAACACTTCCGCATGTTCTTCAAAGAAATGCGGGTTGTTCAATAAATAGTCGGCGACGGCGTTGGAGTCCAGTGGAGAAGTCATGTGGCTAGATAGGATAGAAAAATCGGTGTAGATGAAAGTGAGGCTGCATGCTGGCTCATGATTCTAACCGACATCCGTGAGGCAGCAAGCAATTCTGCGGTAGTCGATCAAAGTTCGATTTCGCCTTCGAATACCGTCACAGCCGGGCCGGTCAACAGGACGGGCGCGGTATCGCCTGCCCATGCAATCGACAATTCGCCGCCGCGCGTCTGCACCCTGACGGGGGACGCCAGCAAGCCGCGTCGTATGCCGGTGACGACCGCCGCGCAGGCACCAGTGCCGCAGGCCAATGTTTCACCGGCACCGCGCTCGAACACGCGCAACTTGATCTGGTGCGTATCGATGATTTGCATGAAGCCGGCGTTGACGCGTTTGGGGAAGCGCGGATGATGTTCAATCAACACGCCATCTTCGCGTACCGGCGCATGATCTACATCGGCGACTATTTGCACCGCGTGTGGATTGCCCATCGACAAGACGGAAATCCAGTAGGTTTCGCCCTTGATATCCAGCGGCCACAAGGTGTCTGCACCTTCCGCCTTGCACAACAGATCGCTGGCGTCGAATGGAACATCTTCCGGTGTCAGGATGGGCGCGCCCATATCGACGGTAATCTGGCCATTGGCTTCGAGTCGCGGCTCGATTACGCCAGACATGGTTTCTACCTTGATGGCCTGCTTGTTCGTGAGTTTTTTATCGGTCACGAATTTGACGAAGGCGCGCGCGCCATTGCCGCACTGCTCGACTTCGCCGCCGTCGGCGTTATAAATGCGATAGCGAAAATCGACGTCTGCGGCTTGCGGCTTTTCCACTACCAGCATTTGATCGGCGCCCACACCAAAGCGCCGGTCTGCCAAATGTTGCCATTGTGCCGGCGTGAAGCTGATGGATTGATTGATGGCATCGATAACGACGAAATCGTTACCGGCGCCATGCATTTTTGTGAATTTGATTTTCATGTGGCGATTATATAGCTGCGGCAGCTGGATCTGGAAAGCGGGGTATCCGGCTTGCGTCAGTAAGCTGGCGGCGCTTCATCCGGAGTATTTGCGGCATAGAAGCTGGCTTCGCCGGGCGGACGGGTCTTGAAGCGTTTGTGCGTCCAGAAGTATTCGGCTGGCGCTTCGCGCGCGCGATCTTCGATGAATGCGTTCATCGTGCGGGTGGCGGCAGTGATGTCGTCCCCGGGAAAATTTTCCCAGGCCGGATAAAATTTGACAGTCCAGCCGCGATAGCCGGGCAGATAAGTGGCGATGACCGGAATCACCTTGGCCTTGGTGGCAGCAGCGATGCGCGCCGGCGCCGTCAGGGTAGCGGCTGGTACGCCGAAAAACGGAATGAACTCGGCATCCTTGGCGCCGAAATCCATATCCGGCAGCATGAAGAAGGGCAAGCCGTCGCGCATGGCGCGTATGATCGGTTTGACGCCTTCTTCGCGCGCAAACAGTTTGACCGGACGAAAACGCGAACGACCTTTGCGCAGTACCTGATCGAAGACGGGATTGAGTTGCTGCGTGTAGATGGAACACAGCGAGGATTCCAGCATCACGGCGACGCCGGCCACATCCAGGCTGACGAAATGCGGGCATAGCAATATGGTCGGGCTGGCCTTGATGGCTTCCACCGGCACGCCGGGCTCAATGAATATCAGGCGGCGCAGGCGCGCTTCGGAAGCCCACCACAGAATGCCGCGTTCCAGCACGCTGCGCGCATAGTTCTGAAAATGTTTTTTTGCGACGGCGTGGCGCTGTTCTTCACTCCATTCGGGGAAGCACAGGCGCAGATTGATCAGCGTGATGCGACGGCGCGACTTCTTGTAAACAAACAGCAGACTGCCGATACCTTCGCCCAAGCGCGCAAGCAGCGGCAGTGGCAGCCAGTGCAACAGCCACATCAGTATGACCAGCAATCTCATTGCGCAACCTTGCCGGCGTCTGAAGGGGCCTGTTCGTTGGGGACTGCGACGCCGGCCGGTATCTTGTAGTGGTTGTAACTCCAGAAATATTGCGCCGGGCACATGCTGATCAATTGCTCCATGGCGGCATTGATTGCGCGTACCTGTTGTTCCGGTGCCAAGTCATCCGCCATATCGAAAGGCATGAAGTGCAATATGTATCCCTTGCCGCGCGGCAGTCGTTCGGCGAAGGCAAGTATCATCGTCGCGCCGCTCATCTCCCGCAACTTGGCCGGCAAGGTCATCGTATAGGCAGGCTTGCCAAAGAAATCGGCCCACACGCCTTCGCCGTTTTGCGGCACCTGATCGGGCAGCAATCCAATTGCGCCGCTTCTTTTCAATACCTTGAACAGAGTGCGCACGCCGCTCAGATTGGCCGGCGCCAATGCGAGGTTGTGTCGTGCACGCGCATCTTCGATCAAGGGTTTCAATGCGGCTTGCCGTGGCGGACGGTACAGCACGGTCAGCGGTATTTGTGCTGCAGCAGCCTGCGCGGAAATTTCAAAGCAGCCCAAATGCGGCGTCAGGAAGATAATGCCGCGCTTGTCCGTGTGGGCCTGTTGCACCACATCCCAGTTCTTGATCTGGACGGTTTTTAATACGCGTTCAGGTGGCGCACACCAGACGAAAGGCAGTTCCAGTACATTCTTGCCGGATTCGGCAATGGCGGCCGACAAATGTTCGCCAAAGCCGGCCTGGCGGATATTTTCCTGCAGGCGCCGGCGATAGGTGGGAGAGGCAAGATAAACCACCCAGCCGAAGGCGCTGCCCATTGCATGCAATATTGGCAAAGGCAGGTAAGACAGCAGGCGGAAAAGAAGAACTAGCATTGCGTCGAGCATCCTCTTTTTACAAGACTTTGCCGAATTTTTTCAAGAGGCGTAAAATAGCACAAAGAAGCAACCGCCGAGTTAATGACAACTTGCGAGGCGGTATATAAATTTCGCTAAAGCGTCGCAGGTTCACTGAGTTGACCGCGACATAACCAACTTTAATGAAAGAACCTGCGATGGCTAATGATTTTCTGTTTACCTCCGAATCCGTCTCTGAAGGGCACCCAGACAAGGTCGCCGATCAAATTTCCGACGCGATCCTTGATGCAATTTTCCAGCAAGATCCAAAGGCACGTGTTGCAGCAGAAACGCTGTGCAACACCGGTCTGGTTGTACTGGCTGGTGAAATCACCACGTTTGCCAACGTCGATTACATCGAAGTAGCGCGCGACACCATCAAACGCATCGGTTACGACAATGCCGACTACGGCATCGATTACAAGAGCTGCTCAGTGCTGGTCGCCTATGACAAGCAATCGCCGGACATCGCACAAGGTGTGGATGAAGGCGCCGGTATCGACCTCGACCAGGGTGCTGGCGATCAGGGTTTGATGTTCGGTTACGCTTGCGATGAAACACCGGAACTGATGCCGGCTGCGATTCACTACGCGCACCGCATCGTCGAGCGTCAATCGGAATTGCGCAAAGACGGTCGTTTGCCTTGGCTGCGTCCGGATGCAAAATCGCAAGTTACCTTGCGTTATGTTGATGGCCGCCCGGTTTCCATCGATACCATTGTGCTGTCGACGCAACATGCGCCGGAAATGCAACACAAGGACATCGAAGAAGCTGTCATCGAAAGCATTATCAAACCAGTCGTACCGGCTGAATGGCTGAAAGACACGCGCTTCCTGGTGAACCCGACAGGTCGTTTCGTCATCGGCGGTCCGCAAGGCGATTGCGGTTTGACCGGTCGCAAGATCATTGTTGACACCTACGGCGGTGCAGCCCCGCATGGCGGCGGCGCATTCTCCGGCAAGGATCCTTCAAAGGTCGATCGTTCCGCTGCTTACGCTGGCCGTTATGTCGCTAAAAACATCGTTGCAGCTGGCTTGGCTGAACGCGCACAAATCCAGATTTCGTACGCCATCGGTGTGGCAAAACCGACTTCGGTCATGGTTACGACTTTCGGCACCGGCAAAATCAGCGATGAAAAAATCGCTCAACTGGTGCTCGAACATTTCGACCTGCGTCCAAAAGGCATCGTGCAAATGCTGGATTTGCTGCGCCCTATCTATCAAAAAACCGCAGCCTACGGTCACTTCGGTCGCGAAGAGCCGGAATTCACATGGGAACGCACCGATAAGGCCGCAGCATTGCGTGCAGCCGCCGGTCTGTAATTGGCAGTTTGTAACCAAGTTGTAGTTGTACTTTGTGGTCGGATGAAATTCATGCAGAATTCATCCGACCATTTTGTTTTGAGAAGTGAATGTCTATTGTGAATATCGTCAGTCGCATCGTGTTTCCAGTATTGGTATTGCTTGGCAGCGCCGTGTCGGCAAATGCCGGCACAAGCGTTGCGGTCAAGGTACCTGCAGTGGCGGCGCCGACCGAACTTGAGAAGTGGTGCCGGCGTCTGGTGGTGCGCTTGCCCGGAATCACGAACCCGATGTGTAAGCGTAGCGAACTGGTGCCGACCGGCGTCAATTCACTGCAAGGATTTCCCTTGCTGGCGCGGCAGATTCCTGCCGTCAAAAGCGAGGGGCATACTCATCCGCCGCTGCGGGTATTGCTGATGGGTGGAATTCACGGTGATGAACTGACTTCTGCATCCATTGTGTTTCGCTGGCTGGAGTTGATGCCGACACCGGCTGCGCAGCATTTTGAATGGAGTGTGGTGCCGGTCGTCAATCCCGATGGTTTGCTGGCGCCGCGTGCCAGACGCATGAATGCGAATGGCGTTGATTTGAATCGCAATTTCCCGACGCCGGGCTGGAAGCATGATGCGCCGCACTACTGGGCCGTCAGAACCAAAAGTGATCCGCGTCGCTTTCCCGGTCATGCGCCTTTGTCTGAGCCTGAGAGCCGCTGGGTGCATGATGAAATGCTGCGTTTTCGGCCTGACGTGATCATTTCCGTGCATGCACCTTTTGGCGTGCTGGATTTTGATGGACCGGCAGAGCCGCCACGTCGCTTCGGTCGTTTATTGCTTAATCGTGTAGGGGTATATCCCGGCTCTTTGGGCAATTACAGCGGCGTGCATAAAAATGTCCCGGTGATCACGATAGAGTTGCCGAATGCGCAAAAAATGCCTTCCGAAGCTGAAGTAAAACGGATATGGCTGGATATGCTGGGTTGGATAAGAGACAACGTTGAGCCGCACACCGAAACTGCCCGCGTGCATTCGGTATCCATGCCCAATTCCGCACCATTGAAAAAGTAATTTTCATCGAGGTGACATGGCTTCAGGCATGTTTTTCGATTAAAATAGCAGCCGCATCAAGGAGCGTTGCGATAGGTCGTTCAAATGAATAGACCTACCAGGCTTGATGTAGTCAATACCAGTAACTGCGCTCACGTTTCTTTTTTTCTAACCGAAAGGAGGGCGTGATGAACGCCGCAGTTATGACCACCTCTACCAAATTCACTGATTACATCATCGCTGATCTTTCCCTGTCCGCCTGGGGCGACAAGGAAATCAAGATCGCAGAAACCGAAATGCCTGGCCTGATGGCAATTCGCGAAGAATTCGCCGCTGCGCAACCACTGAAGGGTGCGCGCATCACCGGCTCGATCCACATGACGATTCAAACCGCCGTACTGATCCAGACGCTGGAAGCGCTGGGTGCCAAAGTGCGTTGGGCATCGTGCAACATCTATTCGACACAGGATCACGCTGCTGCCGCTATCGCTGCTGCCGGCACGCCAGTATTCGCTGTCAAAGGCGAAACACTGGACGATTACTGGGAATACACGCACCGCATTTTTGAATGGCCGAACGACGACAAAGGCGCGCCGGTTTACTCGAACATGATTCTGGATGACGGCGGCGACGCAACCTTGCTGCTGCACCTCGGCACACGTGCTGAAAAAGATGCATCGGTATTGAACAACCCAGGTTCGGAAGAAGAAATCTGTCTGTTCAACTCGATCAAGAAACATCTGGCAGTGGACGCAACCTGGTATTCGAAACGTTTGCCGCAAATCCTCGGCGTGACCGAAGAAACCACCACCGGCGTGCATCGTTTGTACCAAATGCACAAGGAAGGCAAGCTGGCTTTCCCTGCGATCAACGTTAACGACTCCGTTACCAAATCCAAGTTCGACAATCTGTACGGCTGCCGCGAATCGCTGGTTGACGGCATCAAGCGCGCAACCGACGTCATGATCGCCGGTAAAGTGGCAGTCATCGCCGGTTACGGTGACGTCGGCAAGGGTTCGGCACAAGCGATGCGTGCCTTGTCGGCACAAGTCTGGGTGACCGAAATCGATCCTATCTGCGCATTGCAGGCAGCGATGGAAGGTTATCGCGTTGTGACGATGGAATACGCTGCTGCACATGGCGACATTTTCGTTACCTGCACCGGTAACTACCACGTCATCACGCATGATCACATGGCCAAGATGAAAGATCAGGCGATTGTCTGCAACATCGGTCACTTCGACAATGAAATCGAAGTCGCTGCGTTGAAACAATACACATGGGAAAACATCAAGCCGCAAGTCGATCACATCATCTTCCCTGACGGCAAGCGCATCATCCTGCTGGCCGAAGGTCGTCTGGTCAATCTGGGTTGCGGCACCGGCCATCCGTCCTACGTGATGAGTTCGTCGTTTGCGAACCAGACGATCGCGCAGATCGAGTTGTATGCAAACACGAAAAATTATCCGGTCGGCGTCTACACCTTGCCGAAACATCTGGATGAAAAAGTCGCGCGTTTGCAGTTGAAAAAACTCAATGCACAATTGACTACCTTGACGAACGAGCAAGCCGATTATATCGGCGTAGCGCAAACGGGTCCGTACAAGCCAGAGCACTATCGTTACTAAGCAATTGGCGTGTAACAGCGCTGCAGTATATCGGGCAGGTGTTTGACAGAAGTAGCCGAGCCGCTTCATCACTGTATCGGTGAAGCGGCGATTTCCTGTAGTTGATTGAGAGGAGAAATCACATGCGCTTATTGTTAATCTGGGCGATCAATGCGGCAGCGCTGTTCGCGCTTCCTTACCTGATGACGTCGATCAGGGTAGATAGCGTAGCTACGGCGCTCATTGCAGCGCTGGTGCTGGGGCTGGTCAATGCATTGATCCGGCCTGTGCTGGTCTTGCTCACGTTGCCGGTCACCTTGCTGACGCTGGGGCTGTTCATCTTTGTGATCAATGCGCTGATGTTCTGGGGCGTATCGCAATTGGTGGGTGGCTTCCATGTCGCCGGTTTCTGGTCGGCATTCGGCGGTGCAATCCTGTACAGCATCATTTCGTGGATACTGTCCTCGCTCTTACTCCAAGAACCATGACACAACAAAACTTCAGCATAGAATTTTTCCCGCCCAAGACGCCGCTCGGTGTCGAGAAGCTGCGGGTGACGTGCGCCAAGCTGGCCGAGCTGAATCCGAAGTATTTCTCGGTCACGTTCGGCGCCGGCGGTTCGACGCAACACGGTACGCTGGATACGGTACTGGAAATCCGCGGTGCCGGTCACGATGCGGCGCCGCATCTTTCCTGCCTGGGCAGTTCACGTGAAAATCTGCGTGCGATTTTGCAGGAATACAAATCGCACGGGATCAAACGCATCGTCGCCTTGCGTGGCGATCTGCCCAGCGGTTATGGCGCAATGGATGCTTCGTCCAGCGAATTTCATTACGCCAACGAACTGGTGGAATTCATACGGGCGGAAACCGGCGACTGGTTTCATATCGAAGTCGCCGCTTATCCGGAAATGCATCCGCAAGCCAAGTCGCCCAGCGACGATATTGCCAGCTATGCACGCAAGGTAAAGGCCGGTGCGGATTCAGCCATTACGCAGTATTTCTACAATGCGGATGCCTATTTCCGTTTTGTGGATGATGCGCGCAAGGCAGGTGCAGATGTACCGGTGACAGCCGGTGTGATGCCCATCACCAACTATTCGCAGCTGATGCGTTTCTCGGACATGTGCGGCGCGGAAATTCCGCGCTGGATACGCCTGAAACTGGCCAGTTACAACGACGATACCGATTCTATACGCGCCTTTGGCCTGGATGTGGTGACGGATTTGTGCGAGCGTTTACTGGCTGGTGGTGCGCCCGGCCTGCATTTCTATACGCTGAATCAGGCGGCAGCCACGCATGCGATCTGGAGCCGTTTGAATCTGTCGCAGAAGTAATCCAGGCGCTGATTTTTGGATTGCAAAAAAGCCGCGTATGCGGCTTTTTTTATGCGTGATCTTGCGCCAGCGTCATCGATGGCGTCATCACCATATCCAGCGCAACATCGTAGGGATCGGCAGAAAAAACGGTTTCTGCATTTGCGTAGGCGACGCCTATCGTATGTGGTCGCGGGACTGATGCCAGAGTCCTGTCGTAAAAACCGCCGCCATAACCGAGCCGAAAGCGTTGCGTGTTAAAACCTACGCAGGGGATGATCAGTGCTTGCGGCTGCAGTTCGACATGTTGATCTGCCGGCACGGCCGCGCCGTATCGATCTTTGATGACGGGGTCGCCGGGTGTCCACGCACAGAACTTTAAAGGTGCGTTATCACTCACAACCACAGGCAATGCGAGTTGCACGCCCAGTTCAGCGAGTGTTGCATAGGCAGCATTCAAATCGGGTTCGCCGCGCATCGGCCAGTAAACGCCAATGACATGGAGGCGTTTAATGGTCCACCATGCCATGATTTTTTCGACAAGTTGCTTATCCCAAAGCAGACGTTGCTCGGGAGTGACGGCATTGCGTGATGCGAGCAGGGTTTTGCGTAATTCAGTCTTGTTTTGCATGTATACAGACACGGATGCAGTGGCGTCGCGTGCTATTCTAGTTATCGTTGCGGTTCAGTATAAGCGCGTCAAAAAGCGGGTCAAAAGAAGGGTTGCCGAATTCATGTTTTCGAATAAATTATTTTCTCGCATATTGCTGGTCGCGGTATCGGCAGTATTGTTATTGCCGGCGGCACATGCGCAAAAACGGCCTAACGGTTTTGCCAGCGACGATGATGCCTTTCTGGCATTGCGCGATGCTTCGCGACGCAACGATGCCGCGCGCGCCAGCGACATTGCTGCGAATCTGGGTAATTACCCCATTCCATCCTACGTTGAATATTACCAGCTGAAACCGCGTCTGAAGGATGCATCGGCAAGCGAGGTGCTGGCTTTCCTGAATCGCTACAGCGGTAGCGCCATTGCAGATCGCCTGCGCAACGACTGGCTGCTCGAACTTGGCAAGCGGCGCGACTGGCTGACTTTCGATGAACAGTATCCGCAATTTCAGTTGAACGACGATACGCAATTGAAATGCTATGCCTTGATGTCGAAGGCATTAAAAGGCACCAGGGTAGCTGATGAAGCGCGCGCATTGCTGCATGTGCCCAAGGATTTTGGCGAAGGCTGCATGGCGCTGATTACAACCCTGATGGAAACCAAACAGTTTGACGAGAATGATCTGTGGGCGCAGATCCGTCTCGCATCGGATACCGGTTCTACCGATTATGTACGCCGCTTTGTACCGCTGACCGGCATCGAAGACGGTTCGCTGGTTGCCGCTATGGAAAAACCTGCGTCTATCGTGGCGCGCGGCGTCGGCTTTCGCCGTGTCCGGCACGAGGTGTATGTGATTGCATTGGGGCGTATCGCCAGAAGCAATCCGGCACAGGCTGCCGATACCCTGTCGAATAACACTTTGCTGTTGAGTAAAAAGCAGGAAGGATTCGCCTGGGGACAGATCGCCTATCAGGCGTCGATGAAGCTGGCGCCGGAAGCAACGCAATACTGGCGCAAGGCCGGTAATGCGCCACTGTCGCTGGAAGCGCATCAATGGAAAATTCGTGCCGCCTTGCGCGCGGGCGACTGGAAACTGGTGAGTGAGGGCATAGAGGCGATGCCGGCATCCTTGCGAGATGATCCAGCATGGGTTTACTGGCGCGCGCGCGCCTTGCGTGAAGAGGGCAAGGTCGAGGCTGCGAATGCACGCTTCCAGTCGATTGCGCCGCAAACCAGTTTCTACGGCCAGCTGGCGCTGGAAGAGCTGGGCCAGAAAATCACGATTCCACCGCGTGCCCTGCCTGTCACTGAAGAGGAAATCGCACCAATGACGAGCAACGCCGGTTTCCGCCGGGCTCTCAAGTTCTTCGATCTGGATCTGCGCTTTGAAGGTTATCGCGAATGGAACTGGGAGTTGCGCAAGATGAATGACCGACAGTTGCTGGCGGCTGCCGAATTTGCGCGTCGCAGTGATGTACTGGATCGCATGGTCAATACATCAGATCGGACCAAAACCGAGTTCGATTTTACGCAACGTTTCCCTACGCCGCATCGCGATATCATGCAGGCAACCACGCAGCGTCAGGGCATGGAAATGGCCTGGGTCTATGGCTTGATTCGCCAGGAATCGCGTTTCATCATGAATGCGCGTTCGCATGTGGGCGCTTCGGGCTTGATGCAATTGATGCCGGCGACCGCAAGACATGTCGCCAAGAAAATAGGATTGAGCGATTTTTCGCCAGGCCGCGTCAATGAAATCGAAACCAATATTCTGCTTGGCACCAGCTATCTGAATATGGTGCTGAACGATCTGGAAGGCTCGCAAACGCTGGCGACTGCCGCCTACAATGCGGGGCCTGGACGTCCACGCACCTGGCGCTCGACACTGGCGCAGCCAGTGGAAGGGGCGATCTTTGCCGAGTCGATTCCGTTTTCGGAAACCCGTGACTACGTGAAAAAAGTATTGTCGAATGCGACCTACTATGCCGCGATGTTTGAAGGCAAGCCGCAATCGCTGAAAGCACGTCTGGGCAATGTGGCGCCGGCTTCTTTCGTGCCGACGGATTTGCCGTGATCAGCATGCGTTGATCGTCAGGCGCGTACGCGACGCTGAAACCATCCATATTTTCTCTTGACGGGATTTATGCAAACTACAGAACTCGATCCAGCGCTGTCGCAAACACTCGACAATACCGGGAAAAACGGCTTGAAACTGGTCATCGCCAACAAGAATTACTCATCCTGGTCCATGCGCCCGTGGGTGGCGATGACGGCATTCAATATTCCATTCCAGGAAATTTCCCTGCTGCTTGATCGCTCGGATACCGCGCTGCAGATTGCGCATTATTCGTCCGCCGGCCGGGTCCCCATCCTGCTCGCAGGTGAAACGACGATCTGGGATTCGCTGGCGATCTGTGAATATCTGGCAGAGCAGTTTCCGGAAAAGAAAATGTGGCCGGAAGATGTGGCGGCACGCGCACTGGCGCGTTCGATTTGTGCAGAAATGCATTCCGGCTTTACCGGTGTGCGCTCCGCGATGTGGATGAACATCCGCGCAAGGTTTCCCGGCAAGGGGCGCACGATAGACGCGCAGGCGGATATCGGCCGCATCAGCGAGATATGGGAAACCTGCCTTGCCTTGTCCGGCCCCAGCGAATTTCTGTTCGGTGAATTCTCGATCGCCGATGCGTATTTTGCACCGGTGGTCATGCGTTTTCGTACCTATGACGTTGTACTGGGCCCGGCGCTCGATGCCTACGTCGAACGGGTGGCGGCGCATCCGGCGGTGGCGCAATGGATCAGCGGTGCTCTGGCTGAAACCGCGCGTATTGCAAAATACGATGTCTATCCTGATTGATTCCCGATTGAGCCCGGATCGAATTCTGCTGAAATGAAAACCTATATCGTAGGCGGCGCGGTGCGCGATGAATTGCTGGGTGTGGCGGTCAAGGATCGCGACTACGTGGTGGTTGGCGCAACGCCCGAACAAATGATCGCGCAGAACTATACGCCGGTCGGCAAGGACTTTCCGGTCTTCCTGCATCCGGTCACGCATGAAGAATATGCGCTGGCGCGCACCGAACGCAAGACGGCGCCCGGCTACAAGGGTTTCGTGTTTCATACCGATGCCGGCGTTACTCTGGAAGAGGATTTGATCCGGCGCGACCTGACGGTCAACGCAATGGCCAAGGATACCGATGGCAAAATCATTGACCCCTTCGGCGGCAGGCGCGATCTCGAACAAAAAATCTTTCGGCATGTATCGTCTGCATTTGCAGAAGATCCGGTGCGCATACTGCGCGTGGCACGCTTTGCCGCACGCTTTCCGCAATTTTCAGTGGCGGCAGAAACCAATGCATTGATGCAGGCGATGGTTGCCGCAGGCGAGGTCGATGCGCTGGTACCGGAACGTACCTGGCAGGAACTGGCGCGCGGTTTGATGGAAGTGCAACCGTCGCGCATGTTTGCGGTATTGCGCGATTGCGGTGCCCTGCAAAGAATGCTGCCGGAACTCGATGCCTTGTGGGGTGTGCCGCAGCCGGAAAAATATCATCCGGAAATCGATACCGGCGTGCACGTGATGATGGTGGTTGATTACGCGGCACAACACAAACTGGCATTGCCGATACGCTGTGCCGCACTATTGCATGATCTTGGCAAGGGCGTCACGCCGCCGGAAATGTGGCCGCGACATCACGGTCACGAGATGCAGAGTGCGAAGCTGGTAGAGGCGGTGTGCCAGCGCCTGAAGATTCCCAACGATTGCCGCGATCTGTCTGTCATGACGGCGCGTGAGCACGGCAATATCGGTCGCGCGCTGGAATTGCGCGCGGCAACCATCGTGACGCTGTTCGAGCGTTGCGATGCCTTCCGCAAACCGCAACGTTTCATCGACATGTTGCAGGCGTCGGAGTGTGATCATCGCGGACGTACCGGCTTTGCAGACAAACCGTTCCCGCAGAATGCGTATATGCAAAAGGCATTGGCTGCTGTGCAAACGGTCAATGGCGGCGAGATTGCAACTCTGATGCAGCAGCGCTGGCCGGATCAGCCTGCGCGTATTCCGGAGGCGATCCGCGAGGCGCGGGTGAAGGCGGTGGCGCTTGCCATCAATGAAGTGAAAACGTCCGACTAGTTGCCAGTTGTGTAGCAACTGCGCCGGTTTTTTCTGGCGTATAAGTTTTAACGTATGAAGCGCCCGTCTTTACTGATCATCGTCATTTCGACAAATTCACTGCCGGTGTGATCGGCAGGCGCATAGCTGATCATCAGGCCGCCCAGATCGAATTTCTGGATAGAGTCCAGTGCACGCACGAAACCCTCGCGCGTCAGATTGCGGCCTGCGCGTTTCAAGCCCTCGACCAATACCTTGGCTGCGACAAAACCCTCCATCGCAGCGTACGACACGGTGGCATTGTTGGCCTTGGCAAGCGCCATGAACTCCTTGCCCAGACCGGTAGTCACCGAATTGGGCGCCGGTGTGATTTGCGACACGATCACGCCAGTGCCGGCAGGACCAAGCTCTTGCACGAACGACTGCGAAGAATTGTTCGACAGCGTCATGATTTGCACCAGGCTGCCTTTGGCGCGGATTGCCTTGATGATTGCAATGGTATGGGCAGAAGAGCTGACGATGATCAAGGCGCTCGGATTCGCCTTGACGATGGCATTGGCAGTTACCTCATAATCCGGTTTGACGCGGGGAAAAGAGGCAACAATGGCTGGAATCATGTTGCGCTCATTCATTGCGCTGACGAAACCCGCCAGTCCATCCTTGCCAAAGGAATCGTCTACGTGCAGCAGGCCTATGCTGGTGGAACCGATGGTGGCGAAATGCTCGACGCCTTTCCGTACTTCATCCTGATATTTTGCACGTACGTTGAACAGCAGCGGATTGACGGGCGCATGAAAAACCATCGCACCGGTACTGGGTGCGATCAGCGGGATTTTATTGGCGGCCAGAATGGGGGCGATGGCTTCCGTGAGCGGTGTGCCGCGATTCTGGAACAGCGCAAACACGCGCTCCTTCTTGACCAGCAGCTCTGCATTCGCAGCGGCCAGCTTGGCATCGAACTTGTCGTCCAGTGTGAGCAACTCAATCTTGCGGCCATTGACGCCACCACGACTGTTGACGCTGGCGAGATAGGCGTTGGCGCCTTCATTCATTTCCTTTACCGGACCGGCGATGGTGCCGGTCAGGCCAACTGTCTGGCCTATCAAAATTCTGGTATCGGTCACGCCGTCATCCGCATAAGCGGGGCAGAGAAAATTGACGAAAATCAGGCCGACAATCAACGTGCGCAAAGAATAGAACATGTGGTGCTCCCCTAAGGCGGCCGTGTGCGCATGGATGCGCTTGTCGGCTCATTATTTTGTGACGATCGCTCCAGCATGCCATAGACGCGTGGTCTGGCGACTGATTTTTCGATTATTGATAATTTAATACGATATTTGTGTCGCTCGTTTCAACGGTGTACGAACACCGGAAGGCAGAGCGATGAAAGACGGAAAAATTGGGGAGGAAGGCAGGGGGAGCGTATTTTCGGATGGTGGCATGCACGCGCCGCTACGCATCAGGTCATCGGCACATGGCGTCGGGTGGAAAGTGCATACAGGCGCAATTCATGGCGTGTCACGCGGCCATCGCGATTGGCATCGATTTTTTCAAAATTCTCTACCACGCGAAACATTTTGGCCGCTTTGGCTTGCGACTTGGTGATGCTTTCAATGCTGGAGGTACCTGCACTCGGAGCGGAATATCGCGTCGCATCCAGATGTGTTTCTGTTGCCATGGATGGTTGTGAAAATGCAACATTGCCAAGCAGAGCCGTCATTAATACGATTGATTTTATATTCATGATGTTTCCCCTGAGTAGCGCGGCCAGACAGGAATGCGCGCTGACTCGTATTGGAAAGCCATTCGCCAATGTGCACCAATGCATTTACGCCTTGTTACATTTAGATGGGGTATTAGTTTCCTTCATAAGCATCAGTAAAAATCGTCGTTGGCGATGATGTCCCTGATGTGTAATCTGAAACGGCTGGTGGAAAAATTCCAGTCCGGACGCGGAAAAGGATGCAAAGAGGTATTGCCGTGGATTTACTTGATACGATTACTGCGGCATTGGTTGCCGCAGTGGTGATTGCTGCATTGATTTATCGTTTGTAGCGCTACCGTCGTTCTTGCCTGCGCCCGTTTTTACAGTTTCGGGATATGCAGGGTCTTGCTGATCATTAATGTGCCGGACAAGACGAACAGCAAGGCGAATGGGTGCAGTTCCCACGGACCCAGCGTCCAGACGTCGCCGAAAATTGCTGAGCCTATGCGTCCCTGCGATGCCAGCCATGCCAATATGCCGGTAATCAGCACGCTGGTTGGAATGGGCGTGCCTTCAAAATACGCCACCTTGTCGGCGCCTTCGGACAGCGCTTCTGCGGTGACGTTGTAACGTGCCAGACGGCTGACGCCGCAGCAGACGAAATAAATCATCGCCACCCAATCCCAGCCAGCCGTCAGACCGGCGGCGAAGCCCAGCGTGACAGGGGCGAGGCCGAATGAAATCACATCGGCGAGCGAATCCAGTTCGCGTCCCATTGCCGAATGCTGGCGCCGCCAGCGTGCAATCTTGCCGTCCAGTACATCGAATATAAATGCGGCCGGAGCCATTGCCGCTGCCGCGTAAAAATGGGTAAGCGACTGGCTGTTCATATAGAGCATCGCGAAAAATACTGCCGCGACACCGCAGGCTGCGTTGCCGAGCGTAAAAAAATCAGCGAGGTGAAAGCCGCGCAACATGGAAAAGTGCTTGCGCGGTGCTTTGGGTGAAGGCATTGCGTATCTCTTTGAAGTTTTTAAATAAATTCATGGCCGAATCGGCGGCAGGATCAGGGCTGCGGGCGCGATGGGCAATATTGGTTGGGCAAGTATGTCATTGAATCAAAAAATTGTGCAGGGAAAATAGTCGCGCAGTCTGCCTCTGCATACAAGCTTGTTTTCATGTTCGGGATTGTGTAACTTGAATTTGCATAAGCCGGTTAGCGCACATACAAGGCAGAGTTTGCGTTTTAGGCTGATATTTTTTACGCAGGAGAACAACATGTTATTTGTTCACAGTGCATTTTGTAAGGCATCGCAACGGGCGCTTGCCTTATCGATTTTTGCTGCCGTCCTGTCCCTGGGTTCGACTACTGTACTGGCAGCCGATACTGCTACCAGTACTTATCAGAAAGAGCGCGCCGCCTGCCTGAAAGGGCAAACCTATGAGGATCGAGCGACTTGTCTGAGGGAGGCTGGTGCCGCGCTTAACGACGCCAGACGTGGTCGTCTGAATGATAGTTCGACCTCGTATGAGCAAAACGCGCTCATGCGCTGCAATGCATTGCCGGCGGCAGATCGCGAGGATTGCGCACGTAGGGTGCGCGGCGAAGGCACGGTTTCGGGCAGCGTGGGAACTGGCGGCATTTATCGTGAAACCACCACGATCATTACTGCTCCGCAACCGGAACCTGCGCAATCTATGCCGGCACCAAGCCCGCGTTATTGATCGGCAATCTGAGTCGTTGACGGCAGGTTGCGATGTCGACCTGCCGGAGCAGACGCGGGCTTCAAGCCTGGGCGCGTACCGTGCGTGACAGCGATTTTATTCGGCAATGAAATCGGCATATCCGCGCGCGCGCAGCTTGCACGCCGGACAATTGCCGCAGCCATAGCCCCAGTCGTGCAATTCGCCGCGTTCGCCGAGATAGCAGGTGTGTGTTCCTGTGCGTATCAGATCGAGCAAGGGCGTTCCGCCCAGATCCTGTGCCATTTTCCACGTAGCGGCCTTGTCTATCCACATCAACGGCGTTTCAATTTTCAGCGTTGTCGCCATGCCGAGATTGAGTGCGGTCTGCAATGCTTTCATCGTGTCGTCGCGACAATCCGGATAACCGGAAAAATCGGTTTCACACATGCCGCCTACCAGTA
This sequence comes from Herminiimonas fonticola, assembly GCF_040395855.1. GTDB lineage: Bacteria > Pseudomonadota > Gammaproteobacteria > Burkholderiales > Burkholderiaceae_D > Oxalicibacterium > Oxalicibacterium fonticola_A. Next base: position 45,982 of record NZ_JBEBPO010000002.1, read on the forward strand.
CATTCAAGCCGCGACGATACGCCACGGTTGCGGCGACTGTCATGAAGAGCAAATTGCGGCCGGGTACGAAAGTATTGGGCAGGCCGTTTTCCAGCATCGCAATTTCGACATTGCTGGTCAGAGCGGTATCGGAAATTTTTGCGATGAGAGAAAGATCAATCATGTGATCTTCACCCAGTTTGCTATTCCATTCAGGTGAGAGAGTGCGTATTTTTTCCAGCAAAAATGGACGTACCGCCAATTCGATGGCATGGCGCTGGCCGTAGTCGAAGCCTATGGTTTCCACTCGCGCATAGTGCGTGAGTGCCCATGCCAGGCAGGTGGTGGAGTCTTGTCCGCCGCTGAAGAGTACCAGCGCGCTATCTGCAGAATTCATCTGTTCCCTGACAATCAAAAATCGGTGGCCGCATTATATGCGTGGAAGCCCTTGCCTGACTCTGTGACTCAGGATTGTGGAGTGATCTTGACGATGGTTTGTTCGATGAAATCGCCATCCGGTTCGGCAAAACGTATGCGCACCGGATACCATTCTTTGGCAGGTGCAAGCCAGATGTCGATTTTCTGGCCCTTGTCATTGCCTTTGACGAGCTTGCTGACCTTGATTGTTTTCAGGTTGCCCAAAGCGGTTTTGATGGTTTCCGATTTGCCGACCTTGAACGTCCACTGATCTGCATCTTTTTGTCCTGCGACCATCATGGAAATACTGACGCCTGTCTTGAATTTTGCCGGTGCGCTGCGTGCCATGGTTGCGAGTTGCCATACGACGCTGTTGCGATCCTGTTCACCGCCCTTGATGGGGTAGCTGGCTTCGGATGCACTAAAGGTGATGCTGCGGGTTTCGCGATTGAAGGTGGTGGTGGTCGGGGCCTTGCGCAGGCGTTTCTCGGTGGAGGTGAGAGGAGCGAGGCCGTAGGCATCGATAGCCCCTTCGCTTTTTGCTTCAAGAATTTTCCCCAGCAGCATGGCGCGCGTCTCGGTGCTGATCGAATAGTGGTCTTTATCCTGGCTCCAATGCAGGATGGAGGTTCCATTCAAGGACAGGCCGCTTTGATGTGCGTTGATGGTGTAGTTCAGATCGGCGGAGGCAGGCGGATTGGCGGTAAATTTTGCCGGCGCCTGTGCGAAAGCGGCGAGCGACGATGCGCTCGTCATGCCGGCAAGGATCAAGTTGAAAAAAAATCGGGAGAAAAAACGGCTCATTGAATCACCAAAATAATAAGTGGTTGAAAATATCAGACTAATGTACTGCGGAAACGTTCAGGCTGGTCAGCGTCATGTCGAGGTAATCGCCGTTGGTTTCGGTATAGCGCAAGCGTACCGGATACCAGTTTTGTTCCGGTGCCAGCCAGATATCCAGCTTTTGATCATATGAACCAACACGTGGTGCACGTGCAAGATGCCATGCCTGCGTGCTGACGCCATCGACTTTGATTTCTTCCAGGCCGAGCACCAGAATCTGCCAGGTTTCTGCATTGCGGGTGCCAGCCACGAACAGATCGATGCTGGCCCCGGCGACAAATTTTCCGCTATCTCCGCGCCCTATGCCGGCCAGTTGCCAGATGATGCTGGCGCGGTCCTGTTCGCCGCCGCTGCGCGGATACGATAGTGTGGAAGATGAAAAGCTGATGGTATTGCGTTCGCGATGGAAGTGCGTATTAGTTTCCGCCTTGCGAAAGCGTTTTTCGCTATACAACTCGGGAGCTATGCCGGTGTCCTCTATGGCGCCGGTGCTCTGAAAGCTCAAGGCAGTAATGAAAAGCACGCCAAAATCGCCATTCACGCTGTATTTGCTGCCATCGGTGTGCCAGCTGATGGTGCCGCTGCCATACATGGGGGCACCTTCCTTCGGCGTTTTTTGCACATCGTATTTCAGCTCGGCAGAAGGCGGCAGATCGATGTTGTAGCGCACACTGTTTTGTTCTGGATCGGCAACGGGCGTCTCTGTTGCTGCAGAGGTGGCAATGTCGTCGCTGTTGCTTTCGCTGTCTGGTATATCTGTCGATGTCGTTTCGCTGGCAGCCAATGTCGGTGGCATGTCGAGCGGTATTGCAGGCGGTGGTGAGGGGCGCGGCTTTGGTGGGCGTGGCTTGTGCCTGACGGGCTTCGGCGCGGCTTTTATCACGGGTTTGGGTGGCGGCGCTGTCAGCGTGGCTATTATCACTGCAGTATCTTCCGGCGGATGCGAACCGGGAAAACGAAGCAGTCCGCCTAGCCAACTGATGGCAAGCAGATGCAAGAGCGCCGCCGCGATCAACACGAACAGGCTGCGCGAGTGCCCGCGTTGGTATTCGGTTGGGGGAGGGGCCATCGTCATGGTGTCAGTGTAAACGCAAGCCAGCGGCTTGGGTGAATGGGCGCAGTGAGTGCCGCATAAGATGCGTCTTTTGGAAAATCGTATCTTGAATATTCAAGGCAGGAAAATCTTTGTCGCTGCGTTGCAATATGCAGCGTCCGCCGCGTTAGCATGTCGTTTGCGCATCACATTCTCTGCTAAGCTGAAAGCAAGCATGATGGCGCTATGCCACGCTTTTTGCAGACTGTCTTTCCATCCTGGAGGTGCCACATGACCCAGCCCAATATGCCCCATCTTCCCGGCTTCGATGCAATGGCCGATACGCTGGAATTCGTCAAGAAAATGTGGGGTGGCGCGCATGCCTCGACAGGAATTCCCGGCATGGTGATGCCGACTCTTTCACTGGATGAAGTCAACAAGCAGATCGCCGATCTGAAGGCGGTGGAGTCGTGGTTGAGTGTGAATATGAATATGTTGCGCGGCACGATACAAGCGCTGGAAGTGCAGGCAGCGACGATCTCGACCTTGCAGGCCATGGGTGCCACAGCGTTTGATGCCAAGACACATGCAAGTCCGGCATCGCATGCAGCCACAGGGACTGATGATTCTGTACATGCCGCCGGTGCGGCGGATGTGGCGGCGGATTGGTGGAATTCGCTGCAGGAACAATTTAATCAGACTGTGCGCGGCGTCATGGCGGAAGAGGCTAGGGCAACGCAAGCCGAGCCGGTAATGCGCTCAGGCAAGCCAGCTGCCGCAGCAAAAAAGACTGCCGCCAAATCAGGCGCAAAGCCGGGCAAAAAACGCGCACCGCCTGCCAAACCGTAAGACGTGCAATCAGGTGAGCGGTTTGCCGGTCGTCGTAGTTGTTGCGGCTACGCGCAAATGGCGGGCAATCCAGATGGTGGCGATGCCGCAGGCAACGGCGATATAGCCGACCATGTCGTAATGCACGATTTGCCCGTCCGGCGCACGCGTCATGATCATGCCGGCCGCCAGCGTTGCCAGTCCCGAGGACAGCATCTGCACCGAAGAAACCAAACTCATGAAGGTGCCGCGCACATGCGGTGCCGGTACCGCGCTCACCATCGCCATGCCCGGCACCATGCGGCCTGGCACGAGAATGAAGAATAGTGTGGAATTGATCAATACCAGCCACCATGCAATCGGCACCAGATGCGTGGTGACCAGCAAGGGGATAAAGGATGCCAGCGCCACGCGCTGAAAAACTTTTAGTTTGCCGTGCCGGTCAGACATCCTGCCGATCAATTGCGAAGTGAAAAATGCTGCTGCGCCGCCGCACAGATAGATCACGGTGATGAATGATTCCGGCAAGCCGACGTTGGTTGTCAGGTACAAGGCGATATACGGAATTACTGTAAAACCCGCCATCATCAGCAACGCAATAAACGCAAATGCGACAAGATGGCTGGGTTCTTTCGCTACCGCGAAAAGCTGCTGGAAAACATTGCCCACCCGTTTGCTGTGCAGATGCGCGGTCAGATTGGGTAGCAATTTGTATCCGATGAGCCAGAATCCGGTCGCCAGCAAGACAATGAAGAAGAACGGCGCACGCCAGCCGATAGTAGAAAAATACGAAGCCAGAAAAAGACCCAGTGGCACGCCTGCCACGGTCGAGATGGAAAACGCCGTCATCACCGTCCCCATCGCCTTGCCGCGTCGCTCGAATGGAATCACGTCTGCGACCATGGTTTGCACCAGCGCGCCCAGAATGCCGCCGAATGCGCCGGCCAGTGCGCGCGCAATCAACAGCGTGCTGTAATCGGGCGCCAAGCCGCAACACAGCGTTGCAATGATGAACAGCGCGTATAGCGTGAGCATCAGTTTGCGTCTGTCAAAGCGATCGATATAGGTAGCGGCGAGCAAGCCGGATGCGGCAGCGGTCAGCGTGTAGGACGACAGCAGTACGCCGAACTGATGCGTATCGATATGCAAGACCCGAATCAGTTGCGGGCCGAGCGGCATCATGATCATGAAATCGAGAATATGCGTGAACTGTATGCCGGCAATGGTCAGCAAAAACAGGCGTTCGTTCTTGACGACGGGAGAGGGTGATGCGGAATGCAAAGATGGTCTGCCGGTTAAGATATTGATGGGTAAATGGATGCTGCTGTTTGATGCGAAAAATCCAGTCGGAATTTTTATGCAATTCGACAAAGCCGGATTGATGCAGCCGTCAGTCTAGCGGGTTTTGGCGACTGGCGTGGGCGGCGGCAATAATGATGGCGCAATGCAAATCTGACATCCCCTATTTCAAGCAAGATTTCCTTATCCAGAGCGAAATGGCAACACTGCCAGCGGGATATTTTCTTTTCGGAAAACTTTGGCGGCGAGTATCGGTATAGTAGAGACCGTGCCTTGATATTTTTTATGCGATCAGGGCACAATTTATTTCCCTGATAACAAACAAGGCGTATCTCATGCAATCGATGGTGACGAAGTTGCTTGGTGCAAGCGTGGCAGACGCAATCATTGAGGTGCATGCATGATGTGGTTTCTTGCTTATGTGATGGCCGGTGCGTTTGTCGGCGTATTGGCCGGCTTGCTCGGCATAGGCGGCGGCATGACGCTGGTGCCGATTATTGCAGCCTTGTTCGCTGCCCAGCATTTTGCACCGGATCACGTGGTGCACATGGCACTGGCGACATGCATGGCATCCATCGCCTTTACTTCCGGTTCCAGTGTGCGTGAACACCTCAAATTTGATGGGGTCGATTTCGATATCGTCAAACGCATGACGCCGGGCCTGGTGATTGGCAGTCTGCTGGCCACTTCGGTTTCGGCCTGGATACCGCAACGCCATCTGGCCTTGAGTTTTGCCGTCATAGTGTTCTTTGGCGCCACGCAAATCATGCTGAATAAAAAGCCGAAGGCGGCGCGTCCTTTGCCGGCGGCCGGACCGCTGTTCTGTGTCGGCATGGTGATTGGAATTATTGCCGGACTCGTGTCTGCCGGTGGCGCGTTCCTGACGATTCCCTTCATGCTGTGGTGCGGTGTGCCGATGAAGAAAACCATAGGTACCGGCGCCTTGATGGGAATTCCGCTGGCGGTGGTCGGGACGATCGGTTACATCATTTCCGGCTGGAACGTGGCGGATTTGCCATCTGACGCAATAGGATTTATTTCCATCACGGCACTGATCGGGATTGTGTGCGGCAGTGTGGTCACTGCACCGTTTGGCGCACGGCTGGCACATCGATTGCCAGTGCCGATATTGAAGCGCATTTTCGCCTGCCTGCTGTATGTGCTGGCCGCCAAGATGTTATGGACTTACTGGTAGTGATGCTGATGCACTGACACGATCATTGACCGAGTCAGTGCGAGTGTGGTCAGCTCTTGCGTGAAAATTTCTCTGCCAGCTGATTCAGCTTTTCGGCGCGCAGGCGCTCTGCTTCCTCCAGCTTGCGCTGGCTTTCTTCCGCCTGGCGTTGCGCCTTGCGCTGTTCGGCATTCTTTTTAAAGCGTTCTTTCAAGGTCGTGGTCGCGTGTGTGCGATGCACATCCGTGACTTCATCGGCGTGCGAACCATCCAGATTGAAGCGTACGGTGGCTTTTTCCATTCCCTTCAGATAACGCAGGGAATTGGTGTGTATGCCGAGTGCAGTGCGCAAGGCTTTGCGGCTGACTTCTGGGTTTTGTGCAATCAGTTGCTTGTCGATGCCGATCGCCAGCGGCTGGAAATCGCCAAACACGGGAAATTTTTCTTGAAGTTCCTTGAGCAGGATGCGCGCGGATTGAAACGGATTAGGGCTTGATTCGGTCGTCATGAACAGCAGTCGAGCAATGTGTGAGCTAGGGCCCGCAGGATAGCACGAAGGCGCGGAATTGCCGGCTTTGTACGTTTTTTATCTGTCGGCTAGCCGAAGAATGTTATTGCAGCGTGTACAGTGTGAGCACGAATTACTTATTTTCCGATGAAATGTAAATGATGGTCGACGAAGGCGAGAAAAATCAGGACGAGCAGCTTGAACGGCCCTGGATAGTTTTGAAAACCACCTACGATGTGGAAACATGGATCGATCATCAAAATCGCTCTATCCAGCAATTGGGCAAAAACAGCAAGGCCAGCGGCTGGGGAATTTGCTTCGGTTTGGGCGAAGGTGGCGAGATTTTCATGCATACGACAGCGGAAGGCGATGTGCTGCTGGATGTGACACCGGAAGCAGCGTGGGTTGCACCATTGATTACAGCGGCGACACAGATCGAGGCACCGAACACGCAAATATGGGCCTTGCCGGGTGACAGGCTGACGCAACTGGTATTCGGATTAAGCAGTCTGATTGCAACCACCAGGCTGGTGGTCGAACATAATTTCAATGTGCGAAAATATTAGGATGACGGAGCCTGGTGCCTGAGCGATTTTCAGTGCGGGCAGTCAGGAAAAGAAAAGGGCGAACCGGTTGTCCGGTTCGCCCTTTTTGCTACGCAGACAAACGCCAGATGGCGCTCGCCTGCCGGGATTACGCCGCTGCAGCTTTATGGTGACGCTTACCCAGATAGGTGCCGACGATGACAACGCCGAGTGCGAGTACCAGACCTGGAATGCTCAGATGGGTATTGCCGAACAGGTTGAGCTCGTGATGCGGTACGTTGGCTTCGATCCAGGGTACGACCGCGGTATCGGAGAACAGCATTTCGCCAGCCAGATAGCCGAGCAATGCCGCACCCAGAGTGATGATGATAGGAAATTTCTCCATCAACTTCAAAACCAGCGTGCTGCCGAACACGATCAATGGAACGCTGATGGCCAAGCCGATAATCAGCAAGCCAACGTGGCCATCGGCTGCGGCTGCGACGCCGAGTACGTTGTCCAGGCTCATCACCAGATCGGCGATCAGAATGGTTTTGATCGCACCCCACAGATTCGACGAGCCTTCGATGTTTTCTTCGCCGCCGTCTTCCGCCAGCAATTGCACGCCGATGTAAAACAGCAGAACGCCACCGATGAGCTTCAGGTATGGCAGGGTCAGCAATTGCAATGCAAAGATGGTCAAAACAATACGCAGGATAATCGCCGCGGCACTACCCCAGATCACAGCCAGTTTCTTTTGTTTGGGTGGCAGGGATTTGGCGGCCAGCGCGATGACGACTGCGTTGTCGCCGGAAAGTACGATGTTGATCAGGATGATGTTGCCAAGTGCAGCCCAGAATGCTGCGGTGCTTATTACGTCCATGTCTTCCTCAAGGTTTATTAAGATGATGTGGCGGTCAACGTATGACCATGTTGTTGTCGATTATCAGAAAAATCTGAAAAATCTTTTTTGGCCACTACGTATTCATATGCGCGACATTGCGTTAAAAACGAAATGTCTGCGGTTCAAGATAAAACAACTCAAAAACCGCTAGAAGGAGTTGAATTGCCTAGGCAACGCGACTCCACTGCATAGCCGCAGGTTAACGCTGAGGAACTTAATAAGATGTGAGGAATGTGTTACGTTTAAGTTAAACTTGTCTTAAAAACAATTCGGAAATTACTGCCAATTTTTGGATTATTTTCTACGATTAATTTTGCATCGAGGTATTCGCAGATGCGCACGACCAAAGCGAGGCCCAGTCCCGAGCCTGCAGAACCGACCAGGGGTTTGGATGATTGCTTGTTTTGCAGGCGCGCCTGTATCGATTCCGGCAAGCCGGGGCCGGTATCTTCAACGATCACCGTGTGAGCCGCGATTCTGACAGTGACGGAGCCTTGCTCGGTGTATTGGCAGGCGTTGCGAATCAGATTGCCGATCGCCGCCGTGAGCAGTTCCCTGCGAGCGGCCACCACAAAGTCTTCACCTTCTTCAAAATGCAGCGTGACCGGCTTGCCTTCAACAAAGTGCTGGCAGCGCGCGATTTCGGCATGAATGACGTCCGTAACCGATGTTTCCGGTCGATTAATCTGGTCGGGTGCGCGTGCCAGTTGCAGCAGTATTTCAACACACTCGTTTGCTTCCTTGGCTGCACGCAGAATGCGGTCTGCCGGTGCATGCAGTGCCGGTTGCGTGACGGTTTGTTCGAGCAATAGTTCGGCAGCGCCGGTGATGATCGTCAGCGGCGTGCGCAATTCGTGGCTGACATCGCCGGTAAAAAAGCGTTCGCGCGCCAGGAATTGCTGCAGCTCGGCGGTATGGGCGGCGAAAGCGCGTGCCAGTACACCCAGTTCATCGTGGCTGTTCAGTAGTGGTAAATCGGCATGGTTGCCTTTCTCGTCGACCGCTGCTGCCAGTTCAATGATCGGATCGACGAAGCCGCGCGCAATAAAGCTGCCGAGAAACAGCGACAGTGCCACAAAGCCGAGAAAGCCGGCCATGATCATGGCGTAAATCACATGTTCGATATTTTTGTATTCGCTGGCGCGATCGACCACTACATAGATGCCGGCATCGTCTTCCCCAACCAGAAGATGAACATTTTTTCCTTCAAAGTTCTTTTTCGCGACGCCCAGCGGCAAGTCGCGCAAGTCGGATGGAATGGCCGTGCTGTGATAGAAGCTTACATCGTGCGGCATCTCCACCGGCATGCCGTTTGCATGGCGCGGCGAGGCCCAGGCGGCAATGCTGCGTAAATGCTCGTCAACCAGCAAATCTTCCGTACCCTCGATGGCAACGGCGGCAACGATGCCAAAGAAAGTGCAGATTGCCAGTGCAAATAAAAGGTAGGCGACGACGATGCGTCGCCGTAGCGTACTAGAGCGCTTCATCCGAACCGACCAGGCGGTAGCCTATGCCTTGGACCGTGCGCAGCATGGCAAACGGATACGATTTATCCAGTGCCTGCCGCAGCGCATGGATGTGCGTGCGCAAGGCATCGCTGTCAGGCGGATGATCGCCCCAGACTTCCAGTTCCAGCGTTTCCCGCGAAACGACCTTGGGCGCTTCCTTCATCAGGCAGCCCAGGATCTTGAAGCCGGTCTTGGTCAGCGTGATCGGCATGCCATCGCGTTTGACCTGATACGTCGAAGTATCGAATACCAGATCGCCGACGCTGAGGAAATTCGTCCCCTGATTTTTGCCGCGCGCGCGGCGTATCAGGGCTTTCAGGCGGACTTCCACTTCCAGCAGTGAAAATGGTTTGACCAGGTAATCATCCGCGCCGCTGTCAAAACCGGCGACTTTGTCGTCCAGCGTATCGCGTGCAGTCAGCATCAGCACGGGCGTATCGTTTTGCAATTCATCGCGCATCTTGCGACATAGCGTCAGGCCGTCTATGCCTGGCAACTTGATGTCGAGGATGACGGCGTCGTACTCATGTTGTGCTGCCAGTGCAAAGCCTGCATATCCGTTGGCGGCGCAATCGAGCACGTAGCCGCGCGGCTCAAGAAATGCATACAGGTTTGCGACAATATCGGCATTGTCTTCAATAATCAGAATGCGCATGGTCATGGAGGCGATGGCTCGCCTGTTGCCTCTCTAATGTTTGGTTGCTTCTGGAAAATCACAGCGTTATGTCTGGAGGCCGGCCCTGGTTGGGGCTGGCGGATTAAATAAGCACCGTTATTATGCCTGCGCGGCAGCAATGTTGTATTGCCTATCTTGGGCGCGGCGACTTGGTGGGGCCTTGTCCATGCCGGCGCTTGTTGCTCGCGTCAGGGAGAGCGTATGCATGGCTTGCACGGCATAAATTCGGATTTTCCCTGATAATCGAACCCATGAATGCCGTCCTCGCCGCGCTTGATTTTACCTCTCCCTCGTCTGAACTGGCGCGCCGCTTGATCGGTGTAACGGTCTTGATTGATGGCGTGGGCGGACGCATAGTCGAAACGGAGGCTTACGATTTCACCGACCCGGCGTCGCACTGTTTCAACGGACAGACGCTGCGCAATGGCTCCATGTTCGGTCCTCCTGCGCACGTCTATATTTATCGCTCGTATGGCCTGCACTGGGGCATGAATTTCGTTTGCTGCGAGGAAGGCCACGGTGCCGGGGTGCTGATACGTGCGCTGGAACCGACGACGGGTATCGATATCATGCGTCAGCGGCGCGGAATGGATGATGTGCGTTTGCTGTGTTCCGGGCCCGGGCGTTTATGTCAGGCGCTGGGCGTGACGCATCGACTCAATGGGGCATCGCTGGATGCGCCGCCGTTTCAACTGCTGTTGGCGACAGAGCCGGTATCGGTAGTGAGCGGGCCGCGTATCGGAATCTCGAAAGCAGTCGATGTGCCGTGGCGTTTCGGTTTGGCCGGGTCGCGCTTTGTGAGCCGGCCGTTCGGCCGCAAGGGGAAATGAAATTGTTATTTGTGCCGCTGCCGGATACCTGTGAGGGTTGAAATCCGGCGTAGGCAATAGCGGTTATTTATTTTTTGCCAGCGCCTGTTCAAGATCGGCAATCAGCTTTTTATCGCCAGGCGTTATTTTTGACGGATAGCTTGTAATCACTTTTCCATCGCGTCCCAGCAGGATTTTGTGAAAATTCCATTGAGGCGGCAGTGCGCCGGCTTTCATCAGGGATTGATAAACGGGATTGCTGTTCGGGCCGATGACAGAGGATTTGGCAAACATCGGAAATTTCACGCCATAGGTGTTTTTGCAAAACTCGGCGATCTCCTTGTTCGCGCCCGGTTCCTGCTGGCCAAAATCGTTGGATGCAAAACCCAGCACGACCAATCCTTGTGGCTGGTATTTGGCATATAGCTGTTCCAAACCTTCGTATTGAACCGTAAAGCCGCAATAGCTGGCAGTGTTGACCACCAAAACGACTTTGCCCGCATATTGGCAAAGGTTTTGTGGCGCCTCATCCTGCAGGCGCGCGACGACATGATTCAATGTTGCAGGGCAGGCGGCTGGCGCAGCAGTTTGTGCAGATGCGGTATGTGCAGCGCTGAACAAGATTGCCAGCAGCGTGCTGCACATCAGCGTGAAGAAGGATTTTTTCATCTGATGGTTGATGTCGTCATGAATGCCCCCATCTTGCATCAAGAGGGGGTTTTTGTCATGGTGCCTATGCAAAACGGATGGCAATTTTTCGTGCCGGGATGAATTATATGCAAGGTCGGCGTTTTATATTTTCAGTTTGATTCTTCCTTGCCTTTCATGGTTTGCGTCGTGCGGCTGCGGCATGAAGACTGTTTATTGACCAGCAGAAAATAAAACCTGCTGCGTTAAACAGGCGCTGTTACCAGGCATGTCATGGTTTTTGACTGGGTAAATGATGAATTTCTTGGTAGAATCAAGCACTTAACTCAATTTTTAAGGCGCGTATGTTGTACCCAGAATTGTTTAAATCGTTAGAGCAGGTACGCTGGAACATGGAAAAAGATATTCCATGGGATCAGTTTGACGGCTCCAAACTCACTGATGAGCAGGCGCAAACCATACGCATGAATGCGATTACGGAATGGTCGGCCTTGCCTGCAACGGAAATGTTCCTGCGTGACAATCGCGGCGACAGTGATTTCTCTGCATTCATGTCGGTATGGTTTTTTGAAGAACAAAAGCATTCGCTGGTGTTGATGGAATATCTGCGTCGCTTCAAGCCCGAGTTTGTGCCGACCGAAGAAGAGCTGCACAATGTGCGTTTTGAATTTGATCCTGCTCCTGCGCTGGAAACATTGATGATGCACTTCTGCGGTGAAATCCGCCTGAACCACTGGTATCGCTGTGCATCCGAATGGCACACCGAGCCTGTCATCAAACAGATTTACAAAATCATCAGCCAGGATGAAGCGCGCCACGGCGGTGCTTATCTGCGCTACATGAAAAAAGCATTGATTGAAGTCGGCGACAGCGCACGTGCTGCCTTTGCCAAGATCGGTGTCTTGATGGCTTCGGCGCGTCGTACTGAAAAGCCTTTGCATCCAACCAATCTGCATGTGAACCAATCGCTGTTCCCGAACGATACGGTGCAATCGCGTTTGCCCGATCCGGAATGGCTGGAGCGCTGGCTGGACGGTCAGATCAAGTTTGACGGCGAGTGGGAAAAGAAAGTCGTCGATCGCATTCTGCACAATATGTCGCTGCTGTTCGAGCGTACCTTCGGTTCGGTGCAGGAATTGAATCGCTACCGCAAGGAAATCGTCACGCGCCTGGCGGCGGCCCAACCGCAAACGGCTTGAGTTCACGTATTCGTTAAAAAAAGCCGCAAATGCTTGCGGCTTTTTATTTGTCTGCCATCGGATGTTCGATGCAAGATCGCTTCGATATAAGACAGATTGATCAGGAGAAGATGATGCAACGGCGTACTTTATTACGTGCTGCAATTGCGCTCGGCGCAATACCTGCAATCGGTTTTGCCAAAACCAGTCAGCCGGTGATCGAGGTTTACAAAACGCCGACTTGCGGCTGCTGTACGGATTGGCTAGACCATTTGCGGGCCAATGGCTTCAAGGTCAATGCACACAACGTGCAGGATACTGCACCGTACCGTGCAAAATTCGGTGTGCCTGCATCATTCGGCAGCTGTCATACGGGAATGGTAGGTGGTTATGCGCTGGAAGGTCATGTGCCTGCTAGCGATATCAAGCGCTTGCTGGCAGAAAAACCAAAGGCCGCAGGTTTGGCTGTGCCGGGCATGCCCATGGGTTCGCCAGGAATGGAAGTGCCGGGCCAGCCTGCCGATGCCTATGATGTGTTGTTGTTCCAGGCGAATGGAAAATACAAGGTGTATCGGCATTACGCAGCGAAATAAATAAAAAAGGACGTTTTAAACGCCCTTTTTTTCATCCGTTATTGTCATCCGGTTTTTATCGGTGCTGGTGATGTTCGTCGCGCTTTGTTTCGGGCGTGCTGGCTTTGCCTGTCTCCACCGTGACAGTAGTGTTAACTTTTCCTGCCTTCCTGAACGTCAATACCAGCGGCAGCTTGTCGCCGGCTTTGAGCGGCGCTGTCAAGCCGAGCAACATGATGTGATAGCCGTCGCCCGGCAGCATCGTCACTTTTTCTTGCGCTTTCAACTCGATGCTGTCCACTTCGCGCATGCGCATCACGTGATCGGCTGTCATGGACATGGTATGGATTTCTGCTGATTTGGCGGCCGGCGATTGCACGGCAATCAAGGTATCGCTTTGCTTGCCGGTGTTTTCCATTGTGAAATACGCGCTGCCGCTGGTTTGACCGGCAACTGTGGCGCGCGCATACGGATGGTCAATCCGGATATCGCCCGCACGATAATCATGCGCAAGCGCAACGGAACTGAGCAGCAGCGCGAAAGTCGCGAGAAAAAGTGAGCGTAAATTCATGGATTCCTTCGAGTTGCATCTCATCGATGCCGGTGTGAGTGAAAAGAATGCGGCTTGCCGTGGCTCGGCATGACTGTAGCTTAAACCCGGCAAGTAGTTACTGTCCGCCGGCAAAACCGTTTTGCCGCCATGCTTCATAGACCACCACGGCGACGGTATTCGACAGGTTCAGGCTGCGATTGTCGGGCCGCATCGGCAGGCGTATGCGCTGTGCGGACGGAAAAGATTCGCGTAGTGCCGGAGCGAGTCCTTTGGTTTCGGAGCCGAAGACAAATATATCGCCGGGTTGAAACGCCAGGCCGGCAAAGGGCGTGGAGCCATGCGTGGTCAGTGCAAACATGCGGGTTGGGTTCAAGGGCTGATCGGCCGGAAACGAGTCGAGAAATGCCTGCCAGTCGCGGTGTACCTTCATCTGCGCGTAATCGTGATAGTCGAGGCCGGCCCGACGCATCTTGGCATCGTCCAGTGGAAAGCCCAATGGTTCGACCAGATGCAACTGCGCACCTGTATTGGCGCACAGGCGGATGATATTGCCGGTATTCGGCGGGATTTCAGGTTCGACCAGTACAACATGAAACAAGACTATTCTCCTCGGCTGGCGGTGTGCCAGTGCATTGCGATATCGCAGTATTACGAAAGCAGAGCGCGCATTTTAATCCGATTGCAGGCGACTTTACTTCGGCGGTGTGCGCGCGAAGACCAGGTTGGTGACGCGTACTGCACCATGACGTTTCAGCGTGATGGCAATTTCGTTCAGGGTGACGCCGGTAGTCATCACGTCATCCACGACACCTACATGCCGTCCCCGTACCAGTAAGTCGGCATTGGCCGGCAAGACAAATGCATGGCGCATGTTGCGATGACGTTCGGCCGGATGCAGCATCGACTGCATCAGCGTGTCGCGCGTACGTTCCAGCAATTGCGGTGCCAGCGGTATGGCAATCGCCCGTGCCAAAGGTTTGGCAATTTCCAGCGCCTGATTGAAGCCGCGTTCGCTCAGTCTCTTTTCTCCCAGCGGTACGGCGGTCAGCAAGGCGGGCATGGCGAAGGCCGGTTCGCGCAATATCGCATCGCGCAGCATGCGCGCAAACAGCGGCGCCAGTGCCAGCCGGTTGCCGAATTTGAGGGCCAGCACCAGATGATCGACAGGCGCGGCGTAATCGCCGGCCACGATGGTGGCGTCGAAGGCTGGCGGATCGCCAAGACAGGCGCCGCAACGTTGTATTGGCGCACCGGTATGCGGAAGCGGGGATGCGCATTGCAGGCAGCGCAGCGGAGTCTGATTGAAGAAGCGCTGCTCGCAATCGTGGCACAGTGACTGTCTGCTATTGAAGCCGCACAATGCGCATGACGATGGAAGGGCGGTCGGCAGGTGCCGAATGAAATGACGAGACCAATCGAAAAAACGATGCAGCATCGCGCAGCTCCGCTCTCATGCGTGTAAACTTGCCTGCATTATGTCATTGAACCCTTCCGATCCTGTGTCTTCCCTTCCTGATTCCAAGCTGAGTGCGCCCATAGATTTGAACCGTGTACGCAGCCTGTTCGCCAATCCTGCACGCATAAACGAATCGAATTTCCTGCGCCGCGAAGTGGCGACCAGAATGCATGAACGCCTGGCATTGGTCAGGATTGCGCCGCAATACGTGCTGGATGCAGGCTGCGGCGAAGGTGCGGATCTGGCAACCTTGCAAAAGCATTTTCCGCAGGCGACCATGCTGGGCCTCGATGCTGCTCCCGCAATGCTGGCTGCGGCCATGCAAACGCAGATGGCAGCGCTCTCGGCCGTGAATCGCTTGTTGCAGCAATGGCTGCCGGCCACGATGGGGAAGGGCAAAAATCCCAATGCCGGTTTGCTGTGCGGTGACTTTGCGCAATTGCCGCTGGGTGTGAATGCGGTTGATCTGGTGTGGTCGAATCTGGCCTTGCACTGGCATCCGCAACCTGATCGCGTGTTCGCGGAATGGCGTCGCGTATTGCGGCAGGATGGTTTGTTGATGTTTTCCTGTTTCGGCCCCGATACCTTCAAGGAGTTGCGTGCCGCTTTTGCCGTTGTGGATAGCGCACCACATGCATTGCCCTTTGTTGATATGCATGATTTCGGCGATATGCTGGTCAACGCAGGTTTTTCAACGCCGGTAATGGATATGGAAACGCTGACGGTCACCTATGGTTCAGTTGAAAAATTGATGGATGATGTGCGGGCCTGGGGCGGCAATCCGCTGGACACTCGACGCCGGGGTTTGCTGGGCCGGGACGCCTGGCAACGCGTGGTGCAGGTGCTGGAGCAAAGCCGCCAGGCGGATGGAAAAATTCCGCTGACGTTTGAGATTATCTATGGTCATGCCTTCCGCCCGGCACCGAAGACGAGAGCGAACGGTGAATCGATAGTGCGTTTCGATTTACCCAGAAAATAAAGATGCTTGCTGAAATGATATCGATTTTTGTGTCGTCTAAGTCACAGATATTTTGTATGACAGACCGCAAAAAGCCGCGCACTTGCTGCAATTGATCTGAAGAAGACGGCTGAAAGCCTTGCAGGGCGGGGGTGTTGTCATTTGTTTTTATACTTGATAACACCGCCCTTTCCGACTTATACTTCGACGGTTTTGCGCGAGCGCGATTTGCGTCAGCGTGCTCGGCCGATGAAGTATCGGCCTTGGCCTTGGATTGATCCGGTTGGTACGGTGCAATCGCTGGGTGGTCATGGAATTGTCAGCTGCACGATATGAAGTGGGGTGTCCCCTACGGAATACAAGAGGCGCATGTTCATTCAAAGAACTGCGTGAGGAGCTGGGGCAGTCGGTAGGCCCGGCGGTTAAACAGAATTCTTAATTTGGGCTTTTGAGGAAATCATGAAACATGCGAAGCGCCTTCAATCTTTGATGCTCGGTGCGTCGCTCCTGACGGCAGGTTTGCCGTCTTGGGCGGTGACTGATAGTCCGGGCGGCCCGGCAGTACGCCAGTTGAACTTTCATCAACCTGTGACACAGATCGCTGAACAGATCTATTCGTTGCATACCCTGATGTTGATCATCTGCCTGGTGATTTTCCTCGCCGTGTTCGGCGTGATGTTCTACTCGATCGTCAAGCACCGCAAATCGCTCGGACATAAGTCGGCTACTTTTCACGAAAGTACCGCAGTTGAAATCGCATGGACTGTGATCCCGTTTTTGATCGTTATCGGCATGGCGCTACCGGCGACCAAAACCGTGGTAGCGATGAAGGATACGTCGAATGCCGACATCACCATTAAAGCCACCGGCATGCAATGGAAATGGGGTTACGACTATCTGGCTGGCGAAGGCGAAGGTATCGGCTTCCTTTCCAATCTGTCTACGCCACGCGAACAAATTACTGACCACACTCAGGCCAAAAACGAAAATTATCTGATTGAAGTCGATAATCCGGTTGTGGTTCCAGTCAACAAGAAAATCCGTATCGTCCTGACTGCAAACGATGTTATCCACTCGTGGATGATCCCATCGTTCGGCGTCAAGCAGGATGCAATCCCCGGTTTCGTACGCGATACATGGTTCAAGGCTGAAAAAATCGGCACCTACCGCGGTCAGTGCGCGGAATTGTGCGGCAAGGATCACGCCTTCATGCCTATCGTAGTCAACGTCGTCAGCGATGAAGACTACAAGGCCTGGGTCGATGGCAAGAAAAAGGAAATGGCTGCCAATGCAGACGATCCTAACAAGACATGGACTGTGGATGAGCTGGTTCAACGCGGCGAAAAAGTCTACACATCCAACTGTATCGCCTGCCATCAGGCAAACGGCAAAGGTGTGCCAGGCAGCTTCCCTGCACTGGACGCTTCGCCTATCGTCACCGGACCGAAAGCGGCCAATATCCATATGGTGATGGAAGGCAAGGGCGCGATGCCATCCTGGAAACCTGTATTGTCGGATACCGAAATTGCAGCAGTAATTACCTATACGCGTAATCACTGGTCCAACAAGGCTGCAGAAAACATTGTTCAACCGGCTGAAGTGCTGGCTGCGCGCAAGTAATTGAATCAGGAGATTGAGATGAGCACAACCGCAGTCGATCATTCACACGACGCAGCCCACGATCATTCGCATGACGATCATCACGGCGCACCGCAAGGCTGGCGTCGTTGGGTATATGCGACGAACCACAAGGATATTGGTACGCTTTATCTGTGGTTCTCTTTCACCATGCTGCTGTCCGGTGGTTTCCTGGCGATGTTGATTCGCGCAGAACTGTTCCAGCCTGGTTTGCAATTGATGCAGCCTGAATTCTTCAATCAGCTGACCACGATGCACGGCATCATGATGGTGTTCGGCGCGATCATGCCGGCCTTTGTCGGTTTCGCCAACTGGATGATCCCATTGCAAATCGGCGCGTCGGATATGGCATTTGCGCGGATGAACAACTTCTCGTTCTGGCTGTTGCCGCCTGCTGCTGTGCTGCTGGTTGCATCATTCTTCGTACCTGGCGGCGCAACAGCTGCCGGCTGGACGCTGTATGCGCCGTTGTCGACGCAAATGGGCCCAGGTATGGACATGGCGATTTTTGCCCTGCATATCATGGGTGCATCGTCGATCATGGGCTCGATCAACATTATCGTCACCGTCCTGAACATGCGCGCTCCTGGCATGACTCTGATGAAGATGCCGATGTTCTGCTGGACCTGGCTGATTACCGCTTATCTGCTGATCGCTGTGATGCCTGTTCTGGCCGGCGCAATCACAATGACATTGACCGATCGTCACTTCGGTACCTCGTTCTTTAATGCGGCTGGTGGCGGCGATCCTGTCATGTACCAGCATATCTTCTGGTTCTTCGGACATCCAGAGGTGTACATCATGATTCTGCCTGCGTTCGGTATCGTGTCGCATATCATCCCGACCTTCGCCCGCAAGCAATTGTTCGGCTATGCATCGATGGTGTATGCAACCGCTTCGATCGCGATTCTGTCGTTCATGGTGTGGGCGCATCACATGTTCACCACCGGCATGCCGGTGACTGCCCAGCTGTTCTTCATGTACGCAACGATGCTGATTGCGGTGCCGACCGGCGTGAAGATTTTCAACTGGGTTGCGACGATGTGGAAAGGCTCGATGACATTCGAGACGCCTATGCTGTTCGCAATCGGTTTCATCTTCGTGTTTACCATCGGTGGCTTTACCGGCCTGATTCTGGCGGTAACACCGATCGATATCCAGTTGCAGGATACCTATTACGTGGTTGCCCACTTCCACTATGTGCTGGTGGCCGGTTCGCTGTTCGCCCTGTTCGCCGGTTTCTACTACTGGGGTCCGAAGTGGACTGGTTTCATGTACAACGAAACTCGCGGCAAGATCCATTTCTGGGGTTCGCTGATCCTGTTTAACATCACCTTCTTCCCTATGCACTTCCTGGGATTGGCGGGTATGCCACGCCGTTATGCTGATTATCCGGCGCAGTTCACCGATTTCAACGTGATTGCATCCATCGGTGGTCTTGGTTTCGGTTTGATGCAGGTGTATTTCCTGTTCGCAGTGGTGATTCCATCGATTCGCGGTGGCAAGCCAGCTGCTGACAAGCCTTGGGATGGTGCGGAAGGTCTGGAATGGACTGTGCCTAGTCCAGCGCCGTTCCACACGTTTGAAATACCACCGACTGTTAAATAAATGGAGTGGCGGGCGCAAGCCCGCCTTCATATGACGGATCAAAAAAAGCGTAATCTGCGTACCGGCCTTATTCTGGCTGTCATCGCAGCGGGTTTCATGCTGAGCGTGATCGCGAAGCGCTTGTGGTTTAGTTAGGGCAAGATGGAAAATCAGACAGAATCGACCGGCAAGTTGAATGGCCGTATGCTCGGCAAGCTGGCCGTGATTGCGGTGATGATGTTTGGTTTCGGTTATTTGCTGGTTCCGATCTACAAACAGATTTGCGAGCTGACCGGCGTCAATATCCTGACCTCGCAAGAGATGAAGGTAAAGCCGATCGATAATTCGCAAATCGACAAGAGCCGAACCATTACAGTTGAGTTTGATGCAAACACGACAGGACCATTTCGGTTTCGTCCGACGGTAAACAGCATGAAAGTGCATCCGGGCGAAATGAGTCAGGTGTTGTACGAAGTAGTGAATACGCAGACGCGCAGTGTGGAAGCACAGGCAATTCCAAGTTATGCGCCGCAGCAGGCGGCAGCGCATTTCAAAAAAGTGGAATGTTTTTGTTTTCAGCAACAAACACTGGAGCCTAGTCAGGCCAAGCAGATGCCGGTAGTGTTTTATCTGGACCCGGCCTTACCCAAGGATGTAAAGACGATAACCTTGTCCTATACTTTCTTTGAAATTGCCAAGCCTGAAAAACAGGCGGCGGTGAAGCCGGCAACAGCAGGATGATGGGGCATCGGCATAGGGAATAAGCCGAAGTCGAAATGGGTTTTTATGGCGGTGCTTGTGACCGTAGGTCGAAGTTGCCGTTGCATCGTAACTAACTACTTGAATTTTGTATTGGGAGATGGAGATGAGTGCTCAACACGCGAATGCGCCCTATTATTTCGTGCCTGGCCCGTCCAGATGGCCGGCGGCGGCGGGTATGTCACTACTCACACTGATGCTGGGCGCATCTGCCTGGGTCAATGATGCCAGCTGGGGTTCGTATATTACCTGGGCCGGCCTGCTGGGCTTTCTCGTCGTGCTGTACAAATGGTTTGGCGATGCGATCGGCGAATCCGAAGGCGGCATGTACAACAAGCGTATCGATGCATCCTACCGCTGGAGCATGAGCTGGTTCATCTTTTCCGAAGTCATGTTCTTTGGAGCATTCTTCGGTGCCTTGTTTTATGCCCGCAGCATCAGCATGCCGTGGCTAGGCGATCTGGATCACAAGATTCTGTGGCCTGATTTTGCTGCACATTGGGGTAATGTCGGTCCTGCCGGTACGGTGGAAGCCTTCACGACCATGGGCCCATTCTGGATCCCAACCATCAATACGGCATTGTTGCTGACCTCTGGCGTAACCTTGACACTCTCGCATCACGCCTTGCGTGAAAATCATCGCGGCAAGACAGCATTCTGGCTGGCTGCAACGGTGCTGCTGGGCGCGATCTTCATGGGTTTTCAGGTGTATGAATACATGCACGCCTACAGCGAACTGAACTTGAAGCTGACATCCGGTGTCTATGGTTCGACTTTCTTCCTGCTGACCGGTTTCCATGGTTTCCATGTGACTCTGGGTGCGATCATGCTGAGCGTCGTGTTGTACCGTGTCATGAAAGGTCACTTTACTCCTGACAACCATTTCGCATTTGAAGGTGCAGCCTGGTACTGGCACTTTGTCGACGTGGTCTGGCTCGGCCTGTACGTAGTTGTCTACTGGTTGTAATTTGCGCTTGCAGTAATCGGCGAGACAAATAAAAAAGCCGCACTTCGGTGCGGCTTTTTTACGATTGCAGCGACGTGTTGTACTGCATGCAAAAGTTGAAATTGCCCTGTACGGAAGTCAGCGTATGCCGGTTGGCTGGATATAGCCCAGTTTGTATGCAACCAGCACCAGAATAAAGAGGGTGATCGAAAAGCCGACGCGCATTGCCAGTGCCTTGACGGTACGGTCGCTTTTCCCTTTGTCTT
Organism: Herminiimonas fonticola; assembly: GCF_040395855.1. Taxonomy (GTDB): domain Bacteria; phylum Pseudomonadota; class Gammaproteobacteria; order Burkholderiales; family Burkholderiaceae_D; genus Oxalicibacterium; species Oxalicibacterium fonticola_A. Next base: position 67,045 of record NZ_JBEBPO010000002.1, read on the forward strand.
TCATCAGAAAGAACAGGGCCGATCCAAGACTGCCGAGAATCAGGATAAAAGCAATGGCGACAACGATTTTCATGGCGGACGGTTCGGGAATTGCATCAGCCTGGCTAACGCAGTATGTATTGAGTGAAGTGATATTGTAATGCGAATCACCTTCCGGTTTAGGCTCATTCCATTTGTTGCCGCGGCAATTGCGGTGGCGATAGGTTTGTCGCTGGCACAGTGGCAGACGCGGCGGGCAGTCGAAAAGCTGGCGATTGAAGCGCAGTTGCAGGAAAGACAGACTGCGCCGGCAATACAGCTGGGCGGCTTGTTGCAGAGCTCAGAGGGACTTGAGTATCGCCGTATTTTGGTCAAGGGAGAGTTTCTGCACGATTGGCCTGTCTATCTGGACAATCGTCCGCACAATGGTGTCGCCGGGTTTTACCTGTTGATGCCATTTAAAATCGCGGCCAGCAATCTGCATGTGCTGGTTGCGCGCGGCTGGATTCCGCGTAACCCGGTTGATCGTACCAAACTGCCGGCCATCGTGACACCGGAAGGCGAGATTGAAATCGAAGGCACGGCGCGCCGCTCGATAGGATCTGTGATGCAGCTGGGCGCGCTGGATGCGCCGCAAGCGCATGCAATCGTGCAAAATCTCGATATCGCCAGCTTTGCTGCAAGCAGCAAACTGGCAATGCAGCCGATTTTTCTTGAGCAGTTATCCGATACACACGATGGCCTGGTGCGCGATTGGCCGCGGCCATCCGGCGGTGTGGAGAAACATCGTGGTTATGCCTTCCAGTGGTACGCATTGGCTGCGATGGCATTCATTTTTTTTGTTGTGACAGGAATTCGACGTGGAACAAAATAAACACAAAGGACGCTGGAAGCTATTTCTGGTTATTCTGGTATGCGCATCACCTATCATCCTGTCGTATCTGACTTACTACGTGATCAAGCCGCAAAGCCGCACCAATTACGGCGCTTTCATCGATCCGCGCGATTATCCTATTCCAGAGCTTGGTACACATGCCCTCGATGGCAAGCCAATAGCGCTGGATGCCTATAAGGGAAAGTGGATCATGTTGCAGGTCGATGGTGCTGAGTGCCGCGCTGCATGCGAAAAAAAATTGCATGACATGCGTCAGCTGCGTCTTGCGCAAGGCAAGGAAATGGAGCGTATTGAACGCGTCTGGCTGATTACCGACGACAAGCCGCTGGATACGATATTGATGCGTGAGTTCGACGGCACGAATATGCTGCGCGCCAAATCGGAAGCCGTGCGTGCATGGTTGCCGGTAGAGGAGGGCAGCACCATGGCGGATCACATTTACATGATTGATCCATTGGGCAATCTGATGATGCGTTTCCCGAAAGATGCCGATCCGAACAAGATCAAGAAAGATATCGTCAAACTATTGAAAGCCTCTTCAATTGGCTGATTCCGGAATGCTGTTCCAACTTGCCAGCAAGGGGCTGTTCGTCGCCTTGCTGGCATTCGTGATCGTCTGGTCTTCCCGCGATCCGAACAAATATCGCAAACTGGTATGGGTGACGATGTTCCTCACCTTTGACGTGATCATGTTCGGCGCCTTCACGCGGCTGACAGATTCGGGGCTGGGTTGTCCTGACTGGCCGGGCTGCTATGGCCATGCCAATCCTCTGCAGGCGATGGAACATATACGCGCTGCCGAAGCCTTGATGCCGGACGGCCCGGTGACGGTCATGAAAGCCTGGGTCGAAATGATTCATCGCTATCTGGCGATGGGTATAGGAGTACTGATCATCGCCATTGTGGTGATTGCATGGCGCTTCTGGCTGCAAAGCGGCCGTACGCTCACGCGTTTCTCGCCGCGTTACCCGATGCTGCTGTTGTTCTTTGTCTGCGTGCAAGGTGCGTTCGGTGCCTGGACCGTGACGATGAAGCTGCAGCCGGTAATCGTTACGATACATCTTTTGCTCGGCATGACCTTGCTCGGCATGCTGACCTGGGTTGGTGCGCGGCAGAAGGAGCATCCATTCGTCGATGCACGTGCGCTGGTCTTGCGTAAGCCGGCCTTGATCGCACTGGTGTTATTGGGAGTGCAGATTGCGTTGGGCGGCTGGGTCAGCACCAATTATGCGGCACTGGCATGCAGCGATTTTCCACTTTGCCATGGCGCGTTGGTGCCGCAGATGGATTTTGAGCATGGTTTCACACTGTGGCGTGAACTTGGCAAGACCGCTGGCGGCGACTACCTGCCGTTTGACGCGCTGACAGCGATTCACTGGACGCACAGAATGTTTGCGCTCGTGGTAGTGCTGGTGCTCGGTTGGACAGCATGGAAAGCCCTGCAGATTCCCGGTTTGCGCGCCACGGCACGCGGTGTGCTGGCTGCACTGGTCCTGCAAATCGTGATCGGCATTGCCACTGTTTCATTGAAGTGGCCGCTCGCACTTGCGGTTGCGCACAACGGTTGCGCGGCTTTGCTTGTGCTGCTGCTGGTCATGTTAAACTACAAAGCTAGAATTCCGAGCCCAAGCGGGCACAATCGTGAGCCATATCAGATTGATTTGCGCTCGTCGGCAGCATCAAAAGATAAAGCATGACAACCTTGACAGTCTCTCCTAATCGCATCGCCCAGTACTGGGCACTGACCAAGCCGCGTGTGACGCAGCTGGCAGTTTTTTGCGCCGTGATCGGCATGTTCCTGGCAACACCGGAATTGCCGGACTGGAAAATCGTCATTGCCGCCACAGTCGGTATCTGGCTGCTCGCCGGTGCTGCATTTGCCATTAATTGTCTGGTCGAACGTGAAATCGATTCACGCATGGCGCGCACGGCACGACGTCCGATGGCGCAGGGTGAAATTACCGTACCGCAGACGCTGGTTTTTTCCGGCGTGATCGGCGGCGCCGGCATGTGGGTACTGTACAACTTCGTCAATCCACTGACGATGTGGCTGACCTTTGCCACCTTCGTCGGTTATGCGGTGATTTACACCATTATTCTGAAACCTGCGACGCCGCAAAATATCGTGATCGGCGGTTTGTCCGGTGCGATGCCGCCGGCTCTGGGCTGGGCTGCAGTGGCGAACGATTTGCCCATGCAGGCATGGATACTGGTTCTGATCATCTTCATCTGGACTCCCCCGCATTTCTGGGCGCTGGCATTGTATCGCCGCGATGAATATGCAAAGTCCGGTTTGCCGATGCTGCCGGTAACGCATGGCACAGCATTTACACAATTCCATATCTGGCTGTACACGATTGCGCTGGTCGCCACCACGATGCTGCCATTTGCAGTTGGCATGAGCGGCCTGATCTACCTGGTCGCGGTAGCGGTGCTGGACGTTATTTTCATGTGGTACGCGTGGCAGGTATATCGCCACTACACGGACATGATTGCGCGCAAGATGTTTGCCTATTCGATTATCTACCTGTCGCTGCTGTTTGCTGCGTTGCTGGTCGATCACTATTTGAGGTTTTGAGAAAAATGCGCTTACGTTTTTTGCTGGCCATGTGCGTTGTCGTGCTGGGCTTAAGTGCCTGTGGCGGCAAGGCTCCACCTGCTTTCACCAATACCGATGTGACCGGACTGGCTTACGGCAAGGATTTCTCATTGCCTGACCATAACGGCAAGCTGCGTACGCTGGCTGATTTCAAGGGCAAGGCAGTCGTTGTGTTTTTCGGTTTTACACAGTGCCCCGATGTCTGCCCGACCACCATGCTGGAAATGGCGAATGTCATGAAGGCGCTGGGGCCGGATGCCGACAAGGTACAGGTTCTGTTTGTTACGGTGGACCCGGAGCGCGATACGCCAGAGTTGCTGAAGCAGTATGTGCCGGCCTTCGATTCGCGTTTCCTCGGTTTGCGTGGCGATCTGGCCGAGACGGAAAAAACTGCCAAGGAATTCAAGGTGTTTTATCAGAAAGTGCCGGGAAAAACGCCGGGCAGCTATACAATCGACCATACGGCCGGCAGTTATGTATTCGATACGCAAGGCCGGATACGTTTGTTCATTCGACACGGACAAGGCACGGAACCTATCGTGCATGATTTGAAAATCCTGCTTGCCGAGTAAAGTGTGCAAGCATAAAAAAAGGCGCTCAACCGAGCGCCTTTTTTATTTGTTGCTGCTGACTCATGCAAAAGCAGCGAGCGAACCTTTCATCTTCTTCAATGCCACGGCTTCGATCTGACGGATACGTTCAGCCGAGACGCCGAATTCATCTGCCAGTTCATGCAGGGTGGCACCGGAGCCATCGTCGTTCGCCAACCAGCGTGCTTCCACAATGCGTCGTGAGCGTGGATCCAGTTTACCCAGTGCGCTCGACAAGCCTTCGGTTTGCAGGCGATCATGGCGCTGGGCTTCCAGAACCCTGGTCGGCTCCTGCAAATCCGATGATAGATAGGCGATCGGTGCAAACTTGTCGTCTTCATCGTCGGTCGGCGCTTCCAGCGCGATATCCCGGCCGGACAAGCGCGTTTCCATCTCGATGACTTCTTCGCGTTTGACGTTCAGGGTTTTCGCCAGTGCTTCGACTTGATCGGGTGTCATCGCATCCAGGCCGGTTTTGTGGCTGCGCAGATTGAAGAACAACTTGCGTTGTGCTTTCGTCGTCGCCACTTTTACCAGGCGCCAGTTTTTCAATATGTATTCATGCATTTCAGCCTTGATCCAGTGCATCGAATACGACACCAGACGTACGCCTTGATCCGGATCGAAGCGTTTGACGGCTTTCATCAAGCCGATATTGCCTTCCTGAATCAAATCCGCATGAGGCAAGCCGTAGCCCAGATAGCCACGCGCAATCGACACGACCAGGCGCAAATGGGACAGGACGAGCTTTTGCGCTGCGCCCAGATCGTTGTCGTCGCGCAGGCGTTTTGCCAGTGATATTTCTTCTTCGTGCGTCAGCATGGGCAGGCGATTGACTGCCGAGATGTAAGCGTCAATATTGCCCAGCGCGCCAGAAAACCCCAAGGACATCATGTTGCTTGGTGAAATCATTGCGGTTGATGCAGATGTTGCTTTCATGCTTTCTCCTTGCTTTCATTCAGAATCGACTTGCTTGCGTTCTGCAAAATCGTTTACAACGCCTATCTTAGCACTCTCTAGGAATGAGTGCTAATGAGCGTTTTATACCAAGTTCATAGCTAAATGCTATTGTATTCCTGATAATAATTGCGCTTTGTGCAGGGATTTAGAGCCAGATTCGTGCTTGAAGTTGCGTCCGGTAGCCAACTTTTAAGGTAAAGATTTGTGAATTTCTTGAGCTGGCCATGCGGCAGCATAAAAAGAACAATGCCGTTATTGATGATTTTTCAATGCTTTCACGCTAGTGCGTACTTACATGAAATCAAAAATCATTCAATAAGGCAACAAGCCAGTTACCGGTTTTATGCAAGACGCGCCAAATGGCGTTGTACCGATAGCAATGCGCCGAGCAAGCCGAGGAAGGCGCTGCCAGCGAGCATGATCAGGGTTGTGATCACATTCAGCGGCGCCAGCCGGAATTCGGATGCGTACAGACGGGCGAAGTCGGCGATGGCGGCATTGAGCGGATTCAGGGCGATGGCGACGGCGATCAGCGCTACTGCACCTGCAATCAGCCCAAGTAATGCGCCGGTGTAATAAAAAGGTCGGCATATGAAGGCGTCGGTGGCGCCAACCAGGCGCGAAACTTCGATTTCTTCGCGTTGCGTCATGACTTGCAATCGTATCGTATTGAACACCACGGCAACCACGACCACGCCCAGCGTTGCAGCGAGGAATAACAGGATCAGGCGCATCACTTGCAATAATGCCGCCAGACGTTCAACCCAGGCGGAATCGACCTGTACATATTCGACACCATTCAGGGCCTGCAATTTCCCGGTGATTGCCTTGATTTTGCCGGCATCGCCGTCGTTCTGGAAACCGGTCATTTTGACGACATAGGCATCCGGCAGAGGGTTTGCGCCGAGCGTGGCGATGGCGTCTTCAAGGCCGGTTTTATCTTTCAGCGCATTCAGCGCTTTTTCGCGCGGAATGAATTCCAGTTTGATCGGATGTTTGGCTTCCTGTGCGATGCGCCTGATTTCCGGCGCGAGAGCCGTTGCGCGTTCGCGCGACGCATCCATCTGCATGAAGACGCTGATTTCCGGCTCCACTGCCAGTTGCTCTGAAACAGGCCGGACATTTTCCAGCAGGGTCAGGCCGGCAAACGGCAAGGCCAGCGCAATCGATACCACCAGCACGTTCAACAGGAAATTGCCCGGCGTCTTGAACAGATGCCGGAATGCATCGCCCAGCGCGAAGCGATGTTGTCTGAACCAGCTATTCATGCAGGCACCTGTGGAGTGGTTCTGCGCCAGCTTTCGATGATCTTGCCATGATCGAGATAAATCACGCGGGTTGCCGTATCGAGGAATTGTTCATCGTGGGTGGAAATGAGGCAGGTCACGCCGACCGCGTGAAAGGCTTTCAGTGCATCGAGTACCTTGTTGGCGCTTTCGCGGTCCAGATTGGCAGTGGGTTCGTCGGCCAGGATGATTTGTGGGCGATTAACGATGGCGCGGGCGATCGATACACGTTGCTGCTCGCCGCCGGACAGTGTTTGCGGTGCAGATGCCGCCTTGTCGAGCAGGCCGACCTTGTCCAGCGCGGCACGCGCGCGTCGTTCGGCATCGGCGCGTGCGGCGCCGCAGACGATCAGCGGCAGCATGACGTTTGCCAATACGCTGCGATCCGACAACAGGCGCTGCTGCTGGAAAATCAAACCGAGATTGCGGCGCAAATAGGGCAGGCCGGAGTTTTTGATGCGACCGATATCATGACCGCTGACGATGACCGTCCCTGCGCTTGGTCTTTCCATCGCAGCAATCATTTTCAGCAGTGTGGATTTGCCGGCGCCGGAAGGGCCGGCCAGAAACACCAGTTCGCCTTTGTCGACCGACAGCGTGATGTCGGACAGTGCGGTGACGTTCTGAGCGTACTTTTTTGAAACCTGGCGGAATTCAATCATCGATATCGATTAACCCAATAGTGCTTCAACAAATTCCTGCGCATTGAACGGCTGCAGGTCTTCGATCTGTTCGCCGACGCCGATGAAGTAGACCGGAATCGGCCGCGCGCGCGCAATCGCAGCCAGGACGCCGCCTTTTGCCGTGCCATCGAGTTTGGTCACGACCAGCCCGGTCAGGCCCAATGCGTCATCGAAAGCCTTGACTTGCGTCAGCGCATTTTGTCCCGTGTTGCCGTCTATGATCAACAAAATTTCATGCGGTGCGGACGACATGCCTTTGGCAATCACGCGTTTGATCTTCTTCAGTTCTTCCATCAAATGCAATTGCGTGGGGAGCCGTCCGGCGGTATCGACCATCACGACATTGGTGCCGCGTGCCTGTGCCGAATGCACGGCATCGAAGGCAACGGCGGCTGGATCGCCCGATTCCTGCGCAATTACCGTGACATTATTGCGCTGCCCCCATACCGTCAGTTGCTCGCGTGCGGCGGCGCGGAAGGTGTCGCCGGCGGCCAGCAAAACGGATTGATGGTGTGCCTGCAGATGCTTGGCGAGCTTGCCTATGGTGGTGGTTTTGCCAGCACCGTTGACGCCGGTGATCATCATCACCAGCGGCTGATGTTGCCCAAGCACCAGTGGCTTTTGCAGCGGCGTCAGCATTTCCAGCAGCAGGCTGCGCAATGCAGTTTTTACCTGTGAAGCTTCGGTGAGTTTTTCATTCTTGACCTTGCGTTTCAACTCGGCGAGCAGGAATTGCGTGGCATCGACGCCGGCATCGGACATCAGCAGCGCCGATTCCAGCTCTTCGTACAGATCCTCGTCAATTTTTGCGCCGACGAACAGGGTTGTCAGATTGGATGATGTTTTGGAAAGCCCGACCTTCAGTCGTGCCATCCATGATTGCTTTTGCTCGGCCGGCGTGACGGCAGCAACAATTTCTGTTTGCGTCTCCGGCAGTGCCGAAACGGCCGGCATTTCCGGTGCGGGAGCGAGTGTCGCAGGCGACGTCGCCAGGGGTGCAGGTTCTTGCGGTTTTTTCTTGAAGAAACTAAACATCGGGAATGGGGTCAGAACAGCGGTCACAGGCGCTTGCCGGTATGTTGCAGGCAAGCGGATACAATCGACGTATTCTATCAGAGCGAAGGTCATCAAATTGAGTATCAGAACAATGCTGGTGGCAGCAGCCATCATTTTGGCTCCGACTTTCGCCGGTGCGGCGCAAACTGAGGAATTCACGCTGAAAAACGGCATGAAGATCATCGTCAACGAAGATCACCGCGCACCGACAGTGGCGCACATGATCTGGTATCGGGTCGGTTCGGTGGATGAGCGCAACGGCACCACCGGAGCGGCGCATGCGCTGGAACACATGATGTTCAAGGGAACGAAAAAGCTCAAGCCGGGCGAATTCAGCAAGCGCGTCGCCCAGCTGGGCGGGCGTGAAAACGCATTTACCAGCAGGGATTACACCGCCTATTTCCAGCAAATCGAAAAATCGAAACTGGAAGCGGTGATGGCGCTGGAAGCCGATCGCATGGTCAATCTGCAATTCGACAAGACGGAGTTTTCCAAGGAAATTCGCGTCATCATGGAAGAGCGCCGTTTGCGCACCGACGATCAGCCGATTGCAATGGTGCAGGAAGCATTGGCGGCGACCGCCTATGCTGCGCATCCATATCGCAATCCCGTGATTGGCTGGATGGACGATTTGCAGCATATGACGGTGGGCGATGTGAAGGCCTGGCATGACGCCTGGTATGCGCCGAACAATGCGACGATGGTGGTGTCCGGCGATGTCGATGCCAAGCAGGTGTACGCGCTGGCAGAAAAATATTTCGGACGCTATCCGCAGAAAACATTGACGCGCACACGGCCGCAAAATGAACCGCCGCAGTTGGGCATCAAGCGGGTGACCGTCAAGGCGCCGGCAGAAAATCCTTACGTCGTGCTGGCCTTCAAGGTGCCGGCTCTGCGTGATATCGCCAGGGATGACGATGCGTTTGCACTGGATGTGCTGTCGGCCGTACTCGATGGTTATGACAATGCCCGTCTGGCGGCAAAACTGGTGCGCACCGACCGCGTAGCGAATGAAGTTGGCGCTTCGTACTCCGGTATTGCGCGCGGCCCGGTCATGTTTTTGCTGGATGGTGTGCCTGCTGCCGGCACGACGACCGAGCAGCTTGAAAAGCAATTGCGCGCAGAGATTACGCGCATTGCCACCGAAGGCGTATCCGAAACGGAATTGAAGCGAGTGAAAACGCAATTGATCGCCGGGCAGATCTACAAGCGCGATTCGGTGTTCGGACAGGCAATGGAAATCGGCTCGATGGAAATGTCGGGCTTGTCATACAAGAATGTCGATCTGATCATTGAACGCTTGCGTGCGGTGACGCCGC
>NZ_JBEBPO010000003.1:0-63361 GCF_040395855.1 Herminiimonas fonticola
TCAGACCGGTCACCAGTGGCATCGCCACGAAGAAAATCATGATCACGCCGTGCGCAGTGAAGATTTGATCGTAGTGATGCGGTGGCAGGAAGCCGGCGTTGTCGCCGAAGGCCATCGCCTGCTGAGCGCGCATCATCAATGCATCGGCAAAGCCGCGCATCAACATCACCAGTCCGAGAATCATGTACATGATCCCGATTTTCTTGTGATCGATACTGGTAATCCAGTCACGCCACAAGGTACCCCAGAGGCGGAAATATGTCAGACCTCCAAGCACTGCGACGCCGCCCAGAAGCACCATCGCAAAGGTCAGCAAAAGAATAGGCTCGTGGAACGGGATAGCGTCCCAGCTCAGCCGGCCGAAGATAAGCTTCGTCAGATCAGTATGGTCTTGCATCGTTTAGTCTTTATGGGAATGAGTATGCTTGGCCGCAACCTTGGCGGTTTCGCTGTGCGCAGCAGTATGATCTGCCGCCTCGTTATGCGAATCTTGCTTCGCGTCGGTTACTGCTTCTACTTTCGCGCCTTTGCGCGGTGCGGTCCTGGCACGATGTGCATCGTCCCGCATCATCTGATCCATACAGACGCTGCCTGCTTCGACACAACGATTCAGGATCGCGCCATACAAATCGGACGAAACCGTTTTGTAATAAGTCACGGGCTCGCGCTCGCTCGGCTTTTCCAGTTCCATGTAGACGGTGCGATCCAGCTTGCCGCCGTCTGTCTTGACTTTCTTCACCCAGCGATCGAAATCCGCAACATCCATGCCGTGATACTTGAAACGCATGTGCGAAAAACCGGCGCCGCTGTAGTTGGCAGAGAAGCCTTCCGACTCAACCGGCTTGTTGATGACCGCGTTCAATTGCGTCTCCATGCCAGCCATCGTGTAGATCTGGCCAGCCAGCTCGGGAATGTAGAAGGAGTTCATGACCGTCGATGCGGTGAGCTTGAAGCGCACAGGCACATCGATCGGCATCGCCAGCTCATTCACGGTAGCGATACCCTGTTCCGGATAGATGAACAGCCACTTCCAGTCGAGTGCGACGACTTCGATCGTCAGCGGTTCGGCAGCAGCAGAGATAGGACGATTTGCATCCAGCCTATCCAGCGGGCGGTACGGATCCAGCTTGTGCGTACTGACCCATGTGATCAAACCAAGCACAATGATGATCAGCAGCGGACCGCCCCAGATGATCAGTTCCAGCTTGGTGGAATGATCCCAATCGGGCTCATATTTGGCGGAGGTATTGTTTTTCCTGTAACGCCATGCAAAGATAAGCGTAAGGACGATCACCGGTACGATGACGAGCAGCATCAGCAGCACTGAAACTATAATGAGCTGTCCCTGCTGCGCGGCGATGTCACCGGAAGGGTTGAGCAACACCCAATCGCATCCGCCCAGCAGAAATAGCGGCAACAGAACCAAACTGCGAAGGAGTAACCCGCGACGAGAAATCAAGGAATTCATGCGAGGAATAGGTAAGATGAACAATCTGTTAGTTTACTGGTAATGTGCACATATGCAGATAGGACGTTTTGTCCTAGCGCAAGAAATGCCAGCAAAGGTGTACTGCTTTAAATAATGGAATATTTAACCGATAGGAGTGCCGATAATCATGTCTATCTCAACACATTATGACCAAACGGCGCCTGCAGAAGAATCGCCGCACTCAATCGGCAACGGTCCGCGCAACATCAACACCCGCGACGGACATATCGATCCAGGTGAAATTGCCATCGGCGTAGTCATCGGTCGCGCTTCCGAATACTTCGACTTTTTTGTCTACGCCATCGCTTCGGTGCTGGTCTTCCCCACCGTATTTTTTCCTTTTGCTTCCAGACTCGAAGGCACGCTGTACGCTTTCACCATCTTTTCGTTCGCTTTCATCGCCAGACCGCTGGGCACTGTGATCTTCATGGAAATCCAGCGCCGCTTCAGCCGTGAAGCGAAGCTGACGCTGGCGCTGTTCCTGCTCGGCGGCTCGACCGCCGGCATTGCCTTCCTGCCATCCCATGCACAACTCGGCACCACAGCCATCGTCCTGCTGGCTGTGCTGCGCTGCGGCCAGGGTGTGGCGCTCGGCGGATCCTGGGACGGCCTGCCGTCGCTGCTGGCGCTGAACGCACCGCAAAATCGGCGCGGCTGGTATGCGATGCTGGGCCAACTGGGCGCGCCGATAGGCTTCATCCTCGCCGCCGGTCTGTTTGCCTACATGTTGTATACGCTGGCACCACAGGATTTCTTTGACTGGGGCTGGCGTTATCCATTCTTCGTTGCCTTCGCCATCAACGTGGTCGCGCTGTTCGCCCGCCTGCGTCTGGTATCAACACCGGAATATTCACGCTTGCTGGATGAACGCGAACTGGAACCGGCCAATGTGGTCGAGATAACACGTTCGCAAGGCCGCAACCTGGTCATCGGTGCGCTCGCAGCACTTGCCAGCTACGCCCTGTTCCATCTGGTGACGGTATTTCCGCTGTCGTGGATCGTGCTGTACTCCGACCGTTCGGTCAGCCAGTTCCTCGAAGTCCAGATGATAGGCGCCGGCCTGGCGATGTGCAGCGTCGTCGCCTCCGGCCTGATCGCCGATCGCTTCGGCCGTCGCACCACGCTGGCCGTACTTGCCGTGCTGATCGGGATTTTCAGTGCCTTCGTACCGATGCTGATGAGTGGCGGCATCTTCGGTGAAAACCTCTTCATCATCGTCGGCTTCATCCTGCTCGGCTTGTCTTATGGCCAGGCCGCCGGCGCGGTGAGTGCGAATTTCCCGGCCCGCTATCGCTATACCGGTGCAGCCTTAACCTCCGATCTGGCCTGGCTGGTCGGTGCCGCCTTCGCACCACTGGTCGCGCTGGGCCTGTCCGCACATTTCGGACTGGGCTATGTCAGCCTGTACCTGCTGTCCGGCGCCGTCGGCTCGCTGGCAGCATTGAGTCTTAATCGCGCACTGGAAATTCGCGACTGACGCTCTGCAAAACTGCAGCAATGAAAAAGAGACGCGTATATGCGTCTCTTTTTTTACTTGGCTCGCATATTTCTTCATTCAGAAAACATGTGCTGCCTATCTACATCGCCGCAATCAGAGCCACGATATCCGCGCCATAACTTTCCAGCTTCTTTTCACCAACACCGCTGACGCCACGCAAATCGGCCAGCGAAGCCGGCTGTGTCTTGGCGATTTCTCTCATGGTCGCATCGTTGAAGATGACATAAGCCGGCACATTGTGCGTGCGTGCCGTCTCCATGCGCCACCAGCGCAACTTCTCGAAAATCGCCTGCTCTTCTGCCGACAGATCGGTTTCGATAAAACCCTTGGGCTTGCTGGTTGAACGCCGGGATTTAACCGGCTTCTGGTATTCGCGCAACTGCACCTTCTCGCCGCCCTTCAATACCGGACGCGCAGCATCGGTCAGCTTCAGGGCACTGTACGCTTCATGGTCAACCGCAACCAGGCCAAGCGCAATCGACTGGCGCAAAATCGCCCGCCATTCCGCCTCACTGCGATCGGAACCTATGCCGAAAGTGGAAACCTGATCGTGCTGCCATTGCTTTACCTTGTCCGAATCCACTCCGCGCAACACGTCCAGCACATGCATCGCACCGAAACGCTGGTCGACACGATATATCGTTGACAGCAGCTTTTGCACGGCAATGGTCGCATCGAAGGAACGCGGCGGATTCAAGCAGGTATCGCAATTACCGCACGGCGCCGACGACTGGCCGAAGTAAGTCAACAGGCGCTGGCGCCGGCAATGCAGTGTTTCGCACAAACCCAGCATTGCATCGAGCTTGACGCCCTGCACGCGCTTGAAGGTTTCATCGGCTTCCGATTCATCGATCATGCGGCGCTGCTGCACCACGTCCTGCAAACCGTAGGCCATCCATGCATTCGCTGCGGCGCCGTCGCGACCGGCGCGTCCGGTTTCCTGGTAATAGCCTTCTATGCTTTTCGGCAAATCCAGGTGCGCGACGAAGCGCACGTCCGGTTTATCGATGCCCATGCCGAAAGCGATGGTAGCCACCATGACGATGCTTTCTTCGCGCAGAAAGCGCGCCTGGTTCCTGCTGCGCGTGGCGAAGTCCATGCCGGCGTGGTACGGCAAGGCCGTGATGCCGTTTTCACACAGAAATTCTGCGGTCTCTTCGACCTTCTTGCGCGACAGGCAATACACAATACCGGCATCGCCGGCATGTTCGCTTTCGATGAAATCCAGCACCTGCTTGCGGCCGTTGGCCTTTTCTACAATTTGATAGCGTATGTTCGGCCGGTCGAAAGACGAGACAAACATGCGCGCATCGTCGAGCTGCAATCTGTGGGCGATTTCTTCGCGCGTCTGGTGATCGGCGGTCGCCGTCAGCGCAATGCGCGGAACATTCGGAAAACGCTCGTGCAGAATCGACAGCCGGATATATTCTGGACGGAAGTCATGCCCCCATTGCGAGACGCAATGCGCTTCGTCAATCGCAAACAGTGCAATCTTCGACGCTTCCAGCATATCGAGGCAACGCGGCGTCATCAGACGTTCCGGTGCAACATACACCAGATCGAGATCGCCGCTGCGCAAGCGACGTTCGATGCGTGACGATTCTTCAAAGGTCTGGGTGGAATTCAGGAATGCCGCACGCACGCCGACTTCGGCCAGCGCATCGACCTGATCCTGCATCAGGGCAATCAGCGGCGAAATCACCACGCCGACGCCATCGCGCAGCAAGGAAGGAATCTGATAGCACAAGGACTTGCCGCCACCGGTCGGCATCAGCACCAGCGCATCGCCGCCGCGTGTAACAACATCGACGATCTCGGCCTGTTCACCGCGAAACGACGAATAACCGAAAACCGATTCCAGTACGTGCAGCGCCTGCGCGCCCAGATCATCCTGCTGAATCATGGTTTCAACTTAATCTGCCCACACAACCCAGCCGTAGTGCGCACTCAGCAAGACGAACAGGCCGAACACGATGCGGTAGTACGCAAAGAAAGTGAAATCATGCGTGCTGATATAACGCAGCAACCAGCGTACGCACAGGAAGGCCGAAACGAAAGCTGCCAATCCACCTAAACCGAACAGCGGAATATCAGCCATCGACAATAAAGCGCGATCTTTGTAGACCGAATACACCGTCGCACCCATCAAGGTCGGAATCGCGAGGAAGAAGGAAAATTCCGTTGCCGCCTTGCGCGACAGGCCGAACGCCATGCCGCCAATAATGCTGGCACCGGAACGGCTGGTACCCGGAATCAAGGCAAAAGCCTGTGCACAGCCGACCTTGAGCGCATCCATCACTGTCATGTCATCAACCGTTTGCACGCGTTCGGCAACCACACTGTTTTTATTGCGGCGCTCGACCCATAGAATGATGAAACCGCCGACGATGAAGGCAATCGCCACCGGCACCGGTGCAAACAGTTTTTCCTTGATCGCCTTCGCGAATACCAGGCCCAACAGCGCTGCCGGCAAGAATGCCACGATGATATTCAATGCAAATCTTTGCGCACGGCGTTCGCTGAACAAACCGCTCAATACCGCAGCGATTTTCACGCGATACTCCCAGCACACAGCCAGCATCGCACCGGTTTGAATCGCGATTTCAAATACTTTGACCTTGGGACCGGTGAACTCCAGCAGGCTGCCGGCAAGTATCAAATGCCCAGTCGATGAAATAGGCAGGAATTCCGTCAAACCTTCGACGATGCCCATGATGATGGCCTTGAGCGCGAGAATTGTATCCATGGAGATGTGCGATGTGAAAAGTAAGGTAATGAAAATGGTAATAAAAAACCCGCCGGTTATGACGCCGTACGGGCTGCAACATATTCGATCTATGATGCTGCGGTCATGCGGCGCATACCTCAGCCAGCGTTCGCAGCGGGTTCAAAGGTTACCACGAGAGCGCATGCCGCTGTGCCGATTTTGCTCGACAACATCGGCATTGCCGCAATGAAAGCCTGTCGTATGTCAAACCGTCCTGTTCCGACTTACACGGCCGTCAATCGTTCCAGCGTCGTCAGATAAATCATCGCTTCTTCGCGCGTCGCGCCGCACATTTCCGCTTGCGGCTGCAAGCCGCTGCACACCAGAGGCCGTTCCGGATGACCGAAAATCCGGCAGCGATGATCGTCGGCCAGTTGCACACAACGCACACCGGCCGGCTTGCCATTCGGCATACCGGGAATGGCCGATGAGATCGACGGCGCGGTGCAACAGGCGCCACAATCGGGGCGGCAGTTCAAGTTAGTCATTCGGCAATTCGTTCAGAAAATCAATCAAGTCGGTGACGCAAGTGTCTGGAAGACGCGATTTTACAGTGCTTGCGCGGCACGAGGCTTGACGCTACGCGGGCGGACGCTTACATTACGGGAGCCTTGGCAAGTTGATTCCCTTGCCTGCCGCAACACACCGCCTTGTCGTAACAGCACCCTCCCCCGGAACGCTTAGCCGACTCGATTCGTTGAGATGGGCTGTTGCGTAGCGCAAGCACGATCATTTGATAAAATGCCCGTTTTCTTATTTAGTTATTTAGTTACCTAGAGCCGACAAAATGAATATTGAAAAAGCCCGCTTCCTGATGATAGAACAGCAAATTCGCCCTTGGGATGTGCTCGATCAGGACGTCCTCGAATTGCTGGTAGTCGTCAAACGCGAGGCATTCGTGCCGCTGGCGTATCGTGCGCTGGCATTTGCCGACAGCGAAATCCCGCTGCCGCACGGCGAATCCATGATGACGCCCAAGCTGGAAGCGCGCATCCTGCAGGAACTGGCAATCAAGAAACATGAAAACGTGCTGGAAATCGGCGCCGGCTCGGGCTATCTGGCTGCACTGCTGGCCTACAAGGCGCGTCACGTCACGACGCTTGAAGTCGAGCCGGAACTGAAAGCACTGGCGCAGCAGAATCTGGCCGATTACGGTGTCAGCAATGTCGATGTGGTTGAAGCCGATGGCGCGCAAGGCTATACAGCCGCCAACACGACTTACGATGTGATCGTGGTTTCGGGTTCGCTGCCGGTGGTGCCAGAAGCCTTGCTGGCGCAAATCAAGGTCGGTGGCCGCATGTTCGTGATTGTCGGCGATACGCCTGTCATGACCGCGCAAATCATTACGCGCGTATCGGACATCAGCTACAACACCGTGAATCTGTTTGAAACGGTAGTGAAGCCACTGCGCAATGCAGCCGTTCCATCGCACTTCAAGTTCTAGGAATCACGATGCAGCACATCACCGCGCCGGAACTTGCAGCATTGCTCGCTGACGGCTCCGGCACGGCGCGCGTCCTGCTGGATGTACGCGAACCGTGGGAATATCAGACCTGCAGGATAGAAGGTGCGGTGTCTATCCCGATGAACACGATTCCGGATCAACTGACGCAGTTGGACAAGGATACGGCTATCGTCTGCGTCTGCCATCACGGCGCCCGCAGCATGCGGGTGGCGCATTTCCTGGAAAGCCAGGGTTACACACAAGTGACGAATCTGACCGGCGGCATTCACGCCTGGGCACAGCAAGTCGATCCGGCAATGCCAACCTATTAAACGTACTCGCCTTATTTATCCAGGCGATAACCCACCTCACCGGGAATGCAATGCGCAATGCTACGCTCGTCACGCTGATCGCCGGTGCAGTTCTTTCCATACAAGTTCAGGCAGCCGATCTGCTGCAGGTTTATCAGGATGCGCTGGTCAGCGATTCTGTCTATGCCAGTGCGCGCGCCAATCTGAGCGCCGGTCAGGAAGCCTCGGTACAAGGCCGCGCCGGCCTGCTGCCCTTGGTTGGTTTGAGTGGGTCGTATCAGCGTGTCAGCCGTGATGACACGGCCAACACCAGATCGCACGGATATACGCTGTCGCTGTCGCAACCCTTGCTGGACGTCGCAGCCTGGCAAACGTATGAACAAAGCAAATTGTCGGTCGCTGCAAGCGAGGCCGCATTCGCTATCGTGCAGCAGGATTTGATCCTGCGCGTGGCGCAAGCGTATTTCGATGTGCTCGCGGCGCAGGATACGCTGGCATCCTTGCAGGCGCAGAAAACTGCCATCAGCGAACAGCTGGCATCGGCGAAACGCAATTTTGAAGTTGGTACCGCAACCATCACCGACACGCATGAAGCGCAGGCCCGTTACGATCTGGCGACCGCACAGGAATTTGCCGCGCAAAGCGATCTGGACATCAAGCGTGCGGCCTTGCAGCAGATTATCGGCAAGCCGGCTGCAACACTGGCGCCACTGCGTACCGGTGTCGCACTGCAAACACCGCAACCGGCGCAGATGGAACCGTGGGTGAGTAATGCGGAACAACAGAATTTTGATGTGGCCAGCAAGCAGCTGGCGCTGGAAATCGCCAAGCGCGACATTACGCGCAATCGCGCCGGACATTATCCCACCGTCGATCTGGTCGCCAGCCGCAGCGACTCGAACCAGCGCAACACCACCGTACAAGGCTTGAGCAACGGCACCGGCCCGACCAATTCAGTTGGCGTGCAATGGTCGATTCCCTTGTTCAGCGGTTTTGCAGTGACCAGCCGCGTGCGGCAATCCATCGCGCTGGAAGACAAGGCGCGCGCCGATCTGGAAACAGCGCGCCGTGCTGCAGCACAAAATGCAAGGCAAGCCTATCTCGGAGTCAACAGCGGATTGGCACAGGTCAAGGCCCTGGAAGCGGCTGAAATATCCAGCCTGTCGGCACTGGAATCAAATCGTCTGGGGTACCAGGTCGGCGTACGCATCAATATCGATGTACTGAATGCACAGCAGCAGTTATATGTGACGCAACGCGATCTGGCAAAAGCGCGTTACGACACGCTGATGAACAGCCTGCGGCTGAAATCGGCAGCCGGCACCCTGCAGGAACAGGATCTGGTACAGATCAACACACTGCTCACGTCGCCCTGATACGGTCAACCGAAGCGATTACGCGTTTTTCAAACGCAGCGATTTGGCATAACGCAAACTATCCAGACAGGCATCAATCTGCGCCTCTGCCACGGCAGCCAGATCAAAACTGCTCGGAGAAAACAGCCAGTTGCTCAGCAAGCCGATCACATGGCTGTGCAAGGTCAATGCCGCCATGCGGGTATCCAGATCGGATGGCAACTGCTCGCGCGCAATGGCTTCCTTGAAGATGCTTTCCATATTCGCCAAACCCTTCAGGTAGCATTCCTGCTGCCGTATCCAGATCGGATCGTTGGGATCGACCAGTTCACACTTGAGGAAAAGAATATCCAGAACCTTGCGTGAGCGAGGATTATTGCTTGCATCCTGCAACAGGAACACCCAGACATTCCGCAAATGTCCCAAAGGATCATCTGCAAACTTGTCTTCGGGCGCAGCCATCAGCGCCTCCATCGGCAAACGCACGCGTTCGCACATCGCATCAAACAAATCGCCCTTGTTCTTGAAATGCCAATAGATCGCACCACGTGTTACTTCTGCGGCAAGAGCAACATCTGACAAGGATGATTGAGCCAGACCACGGGCGTGAAACACTTCCTCCGCCGCATCGATAATGCGGCTGCGGGTTTCCAGTGCTTCTTCTTTCGTACAACGCGCCATAAAAAATCCCTCAGCCCCTGATGTTTTCTTTTTATATATAGTTAGATATTGAAAAAATAATTGCTTTTCACGCATACATACATTCAAGCATGTATGTATAATACCCCACTTACTGCAAAGCAGCAAAAACAGTTTTCGCGGATCGTCACCGGAAACTGATGTTTTTTGTATGTTGCGTCATCCCGATTTTCGCTCTGCCGCTGTCTGGCAGCACAAACCACCAACCGTGCGAGATGTTTATGAGTTCACTTCCCCGTCTGACTAGTCTTGGCGCCGCCTTTTTCCTATTATTCGCAGTCGCCGGTTGCGGCAAATCCGATGCGCCAGCAGCTGCACCACCACCAACCGAAGTATCCGTGGTCACCATCAAGCCGTCAGCACTGGGAGTCACGAACGAATTGCCGGGCCGCCTGGAATCGACCCGCATTGCTGAAATTCGCGCCCGCGTTCCCGGCGTCGTGCTGAAACGCACCTTCCGCGAAGGCAGCGACGTCAAGGCTGGCGCCACACTCTTCCTGATCGACCCGGCACAATTCAAGGCTACCTATAACAGTGCCAATGCCGCCGTTGCCAGAGCGGAAGCGACCTTGTTGCAGGCAGAGCTGAAAGAAAAACGCTACAAGCCACTGGTTGCGACCAATGCAGTCAGCAAACAGGAATACGACGACGTTAGCGCAACACTGAAACAGGCAGAAGCAGATCTGGCCTCGGCCAAAGCCTCGCGTGAAACTGCACGTCTGTCACTCGATTATGCAACCGTGACATCGCCCATCTCCGGCCGCATCGGCCGCGCACTCGTTACTGAAGGCGCATTGGTCGGGCAAAACGAGGCGACACCGCTGGCAACTGTGCAGCAAATCAATCCTATCTACGTCAACATGACGCAATCCGCGACTGAAATTCTGAAGCTGAAACGTGCATTGGATGGCGGTCAGTTGAAGAGCGCCGGCAAGGGTGCAGCTAAAGTGACTCTGGTGACGGATGATGGCAAGGAATACAACCTCCCTGGAAAACTGCTGTTCTCCGATTTGACGGTGGATGAAAGCTCAGGTTCTGTCACGCTGCGTGCCGAATTCCCTAATCCTGATGCATTGCTGTTACCGGGCATGTATGTCCGCGCCCGCATTGAGCAAGCCGTCGATGAAAACGCGATCACCGTGCCGCAGCAAGCTGTTGCACGCACCGCCAGTGGCTCAGTCGTGATGGTAGTCGACGCCGAAGGCAAAGTCGTTTCGCGTCCGGTTCAAACAGGCAATTCAAGCGCTACCTCATGGGTCATTACCGAAGGTCTGAAGGAAGGCGATCAAGTCATCGTCGAAGGCCTGCAAAAAGTCAAACCGGGTGCAACAGTCAAAGCCGTTCCATGGCAAAAAACTGCAGCTGCCGGCACAGCTCCCGCCGCAGATGCAGCAAAGCCAGCGCAACCTGCACCTGCAGACAAGACCGCAGAACAACCGAAGTCGAAGTAAGGGAGTACTGTAATGGGTAAATTTTTTATTGACCGCCCGGTCTTTGCCTGGGTGCTGGCGATCTTTATCATGCTGGCAGGTATACTGGCGATTACCAGCCTCCCGGTTTCGCAGTACCCGAACATTGCGCCGCCGCAAATTGTCGTTACTGCCTCCTATCCGGGTGCAACTGCGCAAACGCTGGACGATAGCGTCACCAGCCTGATCGAACAGGAAATGAACGGTGCCGACGGTTTGCAATACGTCGAGTCGCAAAGCCAGGCCAATGGCCAGGTTCAAATCACGGTCACGTTTTCTCCAGCGACCAATCCTGATCTGGCTGCAGTCGATGTACAAAACCGTCTGAAACGCGTGGAAGCACGTTTGCCTGCTGCGGTTACGCAACAAGGTGTGCAAGTTACCAAATCACGCAGCAACTTCCTGATGTTCATCGGCCTGTCTTCATCCGATGGCAAGCTGGACGCTATTGCGTTGGGCGATTATTTGTCGCGCAATGTACTCAATGAAATCAAACGTGTCCCTGGCGTTGGTCAGGCACAATTGTTTGGTACCGAACGCGCGATGCGTATCTGGATCGATCCAGCCAAGCTGGTCGGCCTGAACCTGACACCATCCGATGTCAGCGCGGCAATTGCTGCACAAAATGCATTGGTAGCCGGCGGTACCCTGGGTGATTTACCCAGCCCGGGCACGCAACAAATTTCTGCAACGGTAGTAGTCAACGGGCAATTGAACAGCCCTGAGCAGTTCGGCAACATTGTCCTGCGCGCCAACAAGGATGGTTCTTCAGTGCGTCTGCGCGATGTCGCACGCATCGAAGTCGGCGGCCAATCGTACGCAACCTCCGGTCGTCTCGACGGCAATCCAACCTCCTTCGTCGGCGTGCAGTTGTCACCAACTGCAAATGCGCTGGGCACTGCAACTGCCGTGCACAAGAAGATGGAAGATCTGTCGAAGTACTTCCCGGCTGGCGTGAAATACACGATTCCTTACGACACCTCCAAGTTCGTCAAGATCTCCATCGAGGAAGTGGTTAAAACACTGATCGAAGCAATCATCCTGGTGTTCCTGGTGATGTATCTGTTCCTGCAGAACATTCGCTATACGCTGATCCCGACCATCGTGGTGCCTGTTGCACTGCTGGGTACATTTGCAACGCTGCTGCTGTTCGGCTTCTCGATCAACGTGCTGACCATGTTCGGCATGGTGCTGGCGATCGGTATTCTGGTCGATGATGCGATTGTGGTGGTGGAAAACGTCGAACGCATCATGAGCGAGGAAGGCTTGTCGCCACGCGATGCAACCCGCAAGGCGATGGGGCAGATTACCGGCGCCATCATCGGTATCACGCTGGTGCTGATCGCGGTATTCATCCCGATGGCATTCTTCGGCGGTGCGGTTGGTGCGATTTACCGCCAGTTCTCGCTGTCCATGGTTGCTTCAATGGTGTTCTCGGCGCTCATGGCGTTCACGCTGACTCCGGCACTGTGCGCAACCATCCTGAAACCGGTGGAAGCGGGTCATCATCACGAGAAGAGCGGCTTCTTCGGCTGGTTTAATCGTCACTTCAGCACCACTGCAGCAGGCTATCAAGGCTTTGTTGCCAAGATGCTGACCAAGACCGGCCGCTACATGCTGCTCTACGCACTGATCATTGCTTGCGTCGGCATCTTGTATGTACGCCTGCCTGCATCCTTCCTGCCGAATGAAGATCAGGGCTACATCATTACCAACGTTCAATTGCCATCCGGTGCAAGTACCGGTCGTACGCTGGAAGTGCTGAAGACCATCGAAAACTATTACCTGAAAGAATCTGCAGTTGAACATGTGATCTCGATCGCCGGCTTCAGCTTCTCGGGTAATGGTCAAAATGCAGGTCTGGTATTTACACCATTGAAGGACTGGAGCAAACGTAACGCCTCCGAATCTGCTGAGGCCGTTGCCGGCAAGGCATTCGGTGTGTTCTCGCAAATCAAGGACGCGATTGTGTATCCGCTGAGCCCGCCACCGATTCCGGAACTGGGCAATGCAACCGGCTTCACCTTCCGTTTGCAGGATCGCGCAGGCCTTGGGCATGATGCTTTGGTTGCGGCACGCAATCAAATTCTCGGCATGGCGGCACAAAGCAAGGTGCTGGCAGGCGTACGTCCTGACGGCATGGAAGATGCGCCGCAGTTGCAACTGGATATTGACCGCGACAAGGCCAATGCGCTGGGTGTACCGTTCGCGACAATCAACAGTGTGCTCTCCACTGCACTGGGTTCTGCTTACGTGAATGACTTCCCGAATCAGGGTCGTCAGCAACGCGTCATCGTGCAAGCCGATGCGCCAAGCCGCCTGCAGCCGGAAGATCTGACCCGACTCTATGCCCGCAGCGCGCAAGGCACCATGGTTCCATTCTCGTCATTCGTGACGTCGAAATGGATTACCGGCCCTGTGCAACTGATACGCTACAACGGTTATCCAGCAATGAAGATTGCCGGCGGTGCCGCACCGGGACGCAGTACCGGTGATGCCATGGCTGAAATGGAAAACTTCGTCACCAAGCTGCCTCCTGGTTTCGGTTTCGAGTGGACCGGTCAGTCACTGGAAGAAAAAACTTCGGGATCGCAGGCGCCAGCGCTGTATGCACTGTCGCTGATCGCGGTCTTCCTGGTACTGGCAGCGCTGTATGAAAGCACATCGATTCCACTGGCGGTGATGCTGGTGGTGCCGCTGGGTATTCTGGGTGCGCTGCTCGGCGTCACCTTGCGCGGCATGCCGAATGACGTGTACTTCAAGGTCGGCATGATCGCGGTGGTTGGCCTATCTGCGAAAAACGCGATTCTGATTATCGAATTTGCGAAAGACCTGCAGGCACAAGGCAAAGGCTTGATAGAAGCGACACTGGAAGCAGTTCATCTGCGGTTCCGCCCTATCATCATGACCTCGCTGGCATTCATCCTTGGCGTATTGCCGCTGGTGCTTGCAAGCGGTGCCGGCTCAGCCAGCCAACGCGCAATCGGTACCGGCGTGATGAGCGGCATGATCACGGCAACCGTACTGGCGGTGTTCCTGGTACCGGTATTTTTCGTGGTAGTACGTACCTTCTTCAAGGGTAACGAACGCCAACGTCGCAAATATGCGGCGAACAAGCCACGTGATGAGGATGAACAATTATGATCAAACAACTGACCTTGACCGTACTGGCAGCAAGCGTGTTAAGCGCTTGCTCGATGGCGCCGAAATACACCCGTCCCGATGCTCCGGTAGCAGCAGATTACGCGACCCCTTCTGCCGTCGCGGCGAATCAGTTGCGCGCATCGGAAACCGGCTGGCGCACATTCTTTCCTGATGCACGCCTGCAATCGTTGATCAGCACTGCGCTGATCAACAACCGCGATTTGCGCGTTGCTGCCTTGCGTATAGAAGAAGCGCGTGCGCAGTACAACATTCAATCGGCGGATCTGTTGCCGAATCTGAATGGCACCGCAACCGGCAACCGCGGCCGCACCCCGGCATCCGTGTCCCCAACCGGCACCAGCGTGGTCAGCAGCAACTATCAGGTAGGCCTGAGTCTGGCTTCGTTCGAGCTGGATTTCTTCGGTCGCGTACGCAGTCTGAACGATGCAGCGCTGGCGCAATATCTGGCAACCGAAGAGGCACAACGGGCAGCGCACATCAGTCTGGTAGCCGAAGTTGCCAAGGCCTATCTGGCTGAACGCGCTTTTGCCGAACAACTGGCACTGGCGCAAAGCACCTTTGACAGCCGCAAGCAAGCCTATGACCTGGCCAAGCAACGCTTTGAAGTTGGCGCAAGCTCGGCGCTGGATCTGCGCCAGAACGAAGCCTTGCTGCAATCGGCACGTGTCGCGCAACTGACCCTGTCACGCCAGCGTGCACAAGCGTTCAATGCACTGACCGTGCTGGTAGGCCAGCCCTTGACCGATTTGCCGCCGGCGCAACCGCTGTCTGCACAAAACATCGTGACCGACATTCCGGCCGGCCTGCCATCCGACTTGCTGACGCAACGCCCGGACATCCGCAGCGCCGAGCAATCCTTGCTGGCCGCAAATGCGAATATCGGTGCGGCGCGCGCCGCCTTCTTCCCGCGCATTTCCCTGACCGCCGGCGTTGGCACTGCCAGCAATTCCTTGTCGGGCTTGTTCGAGAACGGTTCGCGTGCATGGTCGTTTGCGCCGCAACTGGTGCTGCCTATTTTTGAAGGCGGCCGCAACATTGCCAATCTTGATCTGAGCGAAGTGCGCAAGAATATTGCCATCGCCAGTTACGAGAAAAGCATACAGGTTGCATTTCGCGAAGTCGCCGATGCCCTGGTAGCGCGCGGTCTGCTCGATGAACAGATAGAGGCACAGCGCCTGGTACAGGATGCGCAAGCAGAACGTCTGAAACTGGCCAACCAGCGTTTTGAAAACGGTATTTCGAGTTCGCTCGACGTGCTGGATGCACAACGCGAGCTGTTTTCGGCAGAGCAGGATCTGGTGCAAGTGCGTTTGCTGCGCCTGACCAATGCCATCGATTTATACCGCTCGCTGGGTGGTGGTCTGGCAGAAACCAGTACGGTTGCGGCAACGACCAAATAGCATTCGCTATCCGTAAAGAAAAAGGGAGCTCGTGCAAACGGCCTCCCTTTTTTATTTCAATGCAAGGTTATCCGATGACAAGAAGCTGCATTCTGTTCAGGAACCTCTGACCCCGCCTGCACTCAGACCTGCACGAGATACAAGACTTCGAGGAAATTCATGCACAAAAAATTTGTATTCCTATCGCTACTGGCTCTTCTGGCGTCATCTGCACAGGCCGCCGAAAACAAAATGCGTCCGGGACTATGGGAAATAAGCACCAGCTCACGCTTGCTGGCATTGGCGGAGCAGATTCCACCCGATCAAATGCAGAATTTAAGCAATCTGGCGCGGCAATACGGCTTTGAGATGCCCACGATAAAAAATGGCACAGCCAACTCCAGAGTTTGCGTGACGAAAGAAATGTCGGAGCAAAATATTCCGCCGTATCTTTACCATCGCCAATCGGGCTGCGAGGCCAGAAATGCAACGCGAACTGAAAACCGTTACAGTGCCGACCTTGCCTGCAGCGGCCAGCAAATCAACGGCGAGGGGAAAACCGCCGCGACCTTGAACACCCCCGAAAGCTTTACCGGACAAACCGAATTCAAGGGCACCGTGCGTGGTGTGGCCGTCGATGAACACGCCAACACCAGCGGCCTGTGGCTGGCCGCCAGTTGCGCAGAAACAAACCCCCGCCAGGGTCATCAGTAAGCGACATACACAAGCCTGATACAAGTCGTAACAAACCTTACCATTTCACCTCTGGTTATGGATGCGCCTCTGGTATTTAATGGAGCCATCAATCAAGGAGATGAACCATGAAGAAAACGCTTACCATTTCAGCCAGTGTCCTGGCGCTTGCAACGCTGATGTTTGCCGCTGCACCGGCAATGGCACGGGTCGATGTGGGTGTAAATATCGGCGTTCCTGGCCCCTTCTATGTACAACCGCAACCTGTCTACGTACAGCCACGCCCGGTATATGTGCAGCCGCAACCTGTGTATGTCGATCGGTATTACGACAGGCATGACTACAAGCATCATCACAAACATTACCGCAAGCACTATCGCCATGATCATGACGGCGATGGCGTGCCGAATCGTTACGATCGCCGCCCGAACAATCCCTATCGCTATTAAGTAAACAGATCAGCAGCGCGCAATATCCTTAGCCAGGAAGCGCGCTGCTGCATCGTAACTATTCAATTTTTCCTGCAATGCCGGATCGTTAATTAAAGCGAATCCGTGGCGCGCCCAAAAGGCATGCGAATCATTGACGGCGACCAGCGACATCGTGGCCAGATCGGCAGCCTGTGCCAACTGCATCAATATATCGACCAGCTGCGACGCAGCACCGAGGCCACGTGCTGCAGGCAGCAGCGCAACATCGTGAATGTAATAAGTGGAAGGTATGGCCGGCAACGCCTGCAATAGCGAGTTCAAAGCCGGCGGCTGGCGCTCCTGCCACGGATGGCTGATCACGTAACCTGCAACCTGCGCTCCCGTTTCAAGCAACAGACAACCATCAGGATAGAGCGCCTGACGTTCGGCAAAAATCCTCTCGTCTTCCGGATAATCCGGATGCACCTGCGCCGCAATAAGGGCAACTGTCGCCATATCCTGTGCCGACATGCGACGCCAATTGAAATGCCTGTGCTGACTGTCCATGACTGGATGCAACGCCGTCTATTCGCTGGACGGTCCGCAACAGGAACAAGGTCCGTGCCCATGCTGAACATAGCGAAAATCCACCGGCAGCACAGCCTCTTGCACCTGCTCTTCTGTTGCCTTCAGCATGCGCTGTGTTCCAGCCGCAGTATTTTTCTCAGCCGGTTCCTCAGGCGCTGACAATGCGGCGTCATGTTCTGCATTCATATAATCTCCTGTGATGAAACTTGATGATGCACCGCTTCATTTGATCAGCGGTTTCAACAGTGTCATGGTGCGTGCGGTGGCACCGCCATGCTGTTGCGCAAAATGCCGCGCCTGCTCACCCATCGCGATGCGTGTGGCTGCATCGTCCAGCAGACGGATGGCTTGCGTGCACAGATCCGTCGCATCCGCCACCCGCAAGGCGCCGCCGGCAGCAATGGCATTGTCGGCAGCATCGGCGAAATTAAAAGTATGCGGCCCTATCAATACCGGTTTGCCGACTGCACTGGCTTCGATCAGATTATGCCCGCCCAGCGGCAGCAGGCTGCCGCCGACAAACGCCACATCGCAAGCGGCATAGTAGGCAAACATTTCGCCCATGCTATCGCCGAGCACTACGCGAATATCCACAGACAGCGCGTGCTCGCCCATCGTCGAACGGCGCGCCAGCGGCAAGTCATGCGCATTGACCATCTGCGCAACTTCGTCGAAGCGCTGCGGATGACGCGGCACGATGAGCAGCAGAATATCCGGCCGCTGCAATGCCCGCCATGCATCCAGAATCAGCGCTTCCTCACCGTCACGCGTATTCGCACACGCCAGTACCGGCCGCGTACCGAACTGTGCACGCAATGCCGCGCCACGCTGCAGCATGTCTGGCGGCGGTACGACATCGAATTTGATGCTGCCGGTAACATGTACCGCAGGTGCGCCGAGCTGCCGTATGCGATCGGCATCGCTGTCAGTCTGCGCCGCCACGCAGGACATCGCTTTAGCTGCTTCGACAAACAAGGTCGGAAAGCGTAAGGCCTTGTTCAACGAACGTTCGGACAAACGCGCATTCACCAGCGCCACCGGCACGTCATATTGCGCGCATTGCGCCATCACATTCGGCCACACCTCGGTTTCCATCAGCACGCACAGCTTCGGTTTGAAATAACGCAGAAAGCGCGCCACCATCCAGCCGGTGTCATACGGAAGATAGCTCTGTACTACGCGTGGCTGTGCAGCGAACAAGGCGCGGCCGGTCGCACGGCCGGTTGGCGTCATGTGCGTGAGCAGCAAAGTATGTGTTGGATAAGCGGCCAGCAAGGCATCGATCAGCGGTTGCGCCGCGCGTGTTTCGCCGACCGAAACCGCATGCACCCACAATACCGACGAAGAACGAACGTAAGCGTCGCGCCGATAAAAACCCAGACGTTCCGCGATGTGCTGACGATAGCCAGGTTCCTGCCGGCCACGCACGTATAGCCGCAGCAATACCAGGGGCAACGCAAACCACCATGCAAGGGAGTAAATCAGACGCATGGGTTTGCTCCGTCCTGAGTACGAAAACTGGCCGTTACCGTGAATGAGAAATGGGAGTGAAATTGCATGAGCCGTATTATGCCGCTTCGGCCCCGCCGCCGCCTAATAGAAGTGAAACGGCGACTTTATTCAAACCAGCGCGCAACCGGCATGGCACCGATTGCGCTCATCTGAATATCAATAAGGCATGACGGCATCCGGTTTGGCCGCCGTAATGACACGCTTGAATTCTGCCTGAATACGCTGCAAGCCCTGCTGCGATTCCGCCTCGAAGCGCATCACGATCACCGGCGTGGTATTCGACGAACGCGCCAGACCGAAGCCGTCCGGATATTCGACGCGCAAGCCATCTATCGTGATGATCTGATCGGAACCGGGAAACTGCGCCTCGCTTTGCAATTTTGCAATCAGCGGAAAACTCTCCCCTTCCTTCAATTTCAATTGCAGTTCCGGCGTGCTGACCGATTGCGGCAAGGCATTCAGCACAGCCGACGGATCTTGTTCGCGACTCAGCAATTCCAGCATGCGTGCACCGGCATACATGCCGTCGTCGAAACCGTACCATCTATCCTTGAAGAAAACATGGCCGCTCATCTCGCCGCCCAGCGGTGCGCCGGTTTCGCGCATCTTTGCCTTGACCAGCGAATGGCCGGTTTTCCACATCAGCGGCTTGCCGCCACGTTCGGTAATCCACGACGCCAGATGACGCGTGCATTTGACGTCGTACAGGATTTGTTCGCCCGGATGGCGCGTCAATACATCCTGTGCGAACAGCATCAATTGGCGATCCGGATAAATGATCTGCCCATCCCTGGTCACCACGCCGAGGCGATCGCCGTCGCCATCGAAAGCCAGGCCGATTTCGGCATCCGTCTGCTGCAGGCAGCGGATCAGGTCCTGCAGATTTTCCGGATGCGCCGGATCGGGATGATGATTCGGGAAAGTGCCATCCACCTCGCAAAACAATTCGATGACTTCGCAACCGAGCGCGCGGTACAGATCACCGGCAAAGGCTCCCGCCACACCGTTGCCGCAATCGATTGCTATCTTCATCGGGCGCGCCAGTTTGACGTCGCCTGCAATGCGCTGCTGATAGGCGTCTGCGATATCGTAAGTGCGATAACTGCCGGTGCCTGCACTGAATTCCTGATTGACGATGGCTTGATACAAGGCCTGGATCGTGTCGCCGTAAATCGCTTCACCTGCCAGCACCATCTTGAAACCGTTATAGTCGGGCGGATTATGGCTGCCGGTCACCATGATGCCGGATTGTGCATCCAGCACATGTGTGCCGAGGTACAGCATCGGCGTGGCGACCACACCGAGATCGACCACATCCATACCTGCCGCCTGCAAACCTTCGGCCAGCGCAGCCGCCAGTTCAGGACCGGACAAGCGGCCATCGCGCCCGATCACCACGACCTGCTCGCCCTTGGCCCGCACCGCGCTGCCAAACGCACGGCCAATCGCGCGCGCCACATCGGCATCCAGCGTGGAACCGATGACGCCACGAATATCGTAAGCCTTGAAAATACTTTGCGAGAGAGTCAGCATGTTGAGCGATCCATAGAGAAAATTGATGTAGCGGCAGCGGTACTTCCCGTGCGGCAAAAAGCGTCCCGGTTCGACCTGCAATGGGCCATCTAGTTTCAATTAATTAAAAACACGGCAGGAGATTATCAGTGTTTTTGTTCTCTGAAGGAAATTCAATGCGTGACTTTCCTTGCCCGCGATATGCAGACGCAAATGAAAATGTCGGCAGTACTACAGTATCAACACAGCCTGTTGCTGCTGCAGCGCGAGGATTTCATCTTCGTCATAGCCAAGTTCCAGCAAAACCTTGAACGTATGTTCACCCAGCAAGGGCGCCGGCCGCTGCGAGGTGCCGGCATCATCAGAGAAGCGGATAGGCAAACCCAGCCCCTTGACGGGGCCGGCAACCGGATGCTGCGTTTCCACTATCATGTCGCGGGCAATGGCCTGTTCGTGCGCCATCGCTTCCGCCACATTCAATACCGGGCCGGCCGGCAAACCCACCGCATCGAACTCCTGCAGCCATTGCGCCGTCGTGCGCGTCACCAGGCGCTCGTTCAATAATTGCACCAGCGCCTCGCGATTGGCCATGCGGTCGGCATTGGTGCGAAAGCGCGGATCATCTGCCAGCGCCGGCATCTGCAATACTTCCAGCAATCGCTCGTAATTGTTTTGATTCGCCGCGCCAATATTGATCCAGCCATCGCTGGATGCAAATACCTGATACGGCGCGCTGGTTGAATTGGCGGAACCCATTTTGGGCAGGATGGTGCCATCGGCGAAATAATTCGCTGCCGGCCAATACATCTGCTGCAATCCGGCTTCAAACAGCGAGGTGTCGACCACCTGCCCGAGGCCGGTGCGCAGCTTGTTTGCATAGGCTGCCGCAATGCCTAATGCAGCAAGAATGCCGGCGTTGATATCGGCCACCGGCGACCCTGCCTTGACGGGCGCCCTGCCTTCTTCGCCGGTCATGCTCATCATGCCGCTCATCCCCTGCGCGATCAGATCGAAGCCGCCCTTGTCTGCATAGGGACCGGTACGTCCGAAGCCGGAAATGGAACAGTAAATCAAACCGGGATTCAAGCTCTTGAGCTCTTCGTAACCGAGGCCGAATTTTTCCATCGTGCCGGCACGATAATTCTCGATCACGACATCGGCATCGGCCAGCAGGCGACGCAGGACTTCGCGCCCTCCTTCCGTTTTCAGATTCAAGCCAATGCCGCGCTTGTTCCGGTTGACGATCATGAAGGAAGCAGATTCACCGCACGGCAGCATGGGCGAGAAACGTCTGGAATCATCGCCGTCCGGCGTTTTCTCGACCTTGATCACATCGGCTCCCATATCGGCCAGCATCATGCCGCAGATAGGGCCAGACATGATGTGGGCCAGCTCGATGACACGCATGCCGTTCAATGGTCCAGCCATGTTCATTTCCTTTTATAAGGTAGGTAGTCAGTATTGCGTGTTCACGATTCGCAAGGTTCAGGTTCAGCTGCCGCTCCACAGCGGACGCTGCTTTTCCAGAAAGGCATTTACACCGATCTTGAAATCGCGGCTGCCGTAACAGGCGCGTATCAAATCTTCGCCATCCGGCAAACCGGCCTGCGTCAGGCGGCGTATCGCCTCCTTCGATACCCGCATCGTGATCGGCGCATTGCTCGCGAGCTTTTTGCACAATGCGTCTGCAACAGCATCGAGTGCTCCTGCTTCCACCACTTCGGTGACGAAACCGGCAGCAAGCAACTCATCTGCCGCCAGCACTTCCGCCAGCAGCAAAATTCGCTTCGCGCGACCAACGCCGAACGCCGCTACCACGCGTGCAATATTCGCCATCGACAGACAGTTTCCCAAGGTGCGTGCAATCGGGATGCCGAAGCGCGAAGCAGGTGTGGCAATACGAAAATCGCACGCCGCTGCAATCGCCAGTCCGCCACCGATCGCCCAGCCGTCCACGATCGCCAGCGTCGGCATCGGCAGGGCCTCGATCTGCCCGATACGCTCATCGACGATGCGTTCATAGGCGATGCCGTCTTCGCCCGAGCTGAAGTTGCGGAACTGTTCGATATCGGTGCCGGCAACAAACGCTTCGCCACCGGCGCCACGGAAAGTGGTAACCCGTATCGAACTATCTGCGCGTATACGTTCACAAATCTCACCCAGCTCGGTATACATCGCCCACGTCATCGCATTGCGCGCTTGCGGGCGGTCGAACAGAATGGCGGCAATCCCATCCTTGATGGCAAGATGCACCCGTCCTTCGCCTGTTTTCTCCGGTTCGCTCATCGTCTGTTCTCCTGTCTGTGCATTGCTGATTGTGATTAGTTACTTTGCATATGGCGGTAACGCATCGCGCATCTAATGACTCAAACCGCGCGCATCGATCTCCCAGATGGCTTCCACCACATCGCCCCTGAAACAGACGAACTGGTCATGCAGATTGCAGGTCGGATCGCAATGACCCGGAATAAGCATGACGCGATCGCCCAGGTGATCACGCATGTCGTCCGCAGCCACCTGCAGGATGCCATGTTCGTCATTGGCCGAGACATAACGCAGCTTGTCTTCGTAGTCGCCCGCGCGCACTCTCGGCAGTCCGGAATCGACCGCTACGCCCTTAAGGCCCACATCGCATACGGCTTTGTGCGGCTTGGCCGTACTCATGATCGTGGAAAGAATGAAAAGCCCGTGCTGCGGCATATACTCGCCGGCCCACTCGTTGGAGCCGTAATGACCATCCAGGAAAATGTAGGAGCCGGGCTGCATTTCCGTATAGACGCCGCTGGCCACATCGAACTCGACGGTACCGGTTCCGGCTCCGGACACGACCGGACTTGCCACTCCGCGCGCCTCCAGAAACCGGATATATTGCGCCGTCCGATCAGCCGAACGCGCCGCTTCCAGACGCCGCTGTTCCCATGTCGCCAGATGCTGGATGCCGCCGTTATAAGCTTGCAGGCCGCCAAACTGCAAGCCGGGATAGGCAGCAATGCGATCGACCAGTGCCGCCAGGGCCTCATTACTGTCGACGCCACAGCGACCATGGCCAACATCCACTTCCGGCATCACGATGATGGTGACGCCAGCTGCGCTGGCCGCCTTGCCGATCGCATCGACCTGCGCCACATGGTCAACGCAAATACTCAATGTGATGAGACCGGCGAGTTCAACTGCCATTGCCACCTTATCGGCACCGACGAATTCATTGCTGATATGAATATTGTCAATACCGGCCCGTACAAACGGATAAGCCTCACTCAATTTCTGGCAGCAAATGCCGACCGCCCCCATCGCAATTTGCGCCCTGGAGATCGTGCTGGATTTGTGCGCCTTGGCGTGCGGCCGCAACGCCAGCCCGTTTCGCCGCGCCAGAACTGACATATTGCAGATATTGAATTCAAAAGCATCGAGATCGAGCAAAAGTGCCGGCGTACTGACTGATGCAAGCGGGTCGCCGACGCGGGCGATGGAAGGGGCTTTCAGCTTTGCCAAATCTTGCATGCGTGCTCCACAGAATGAGGTAAAAATTCGTCCGGCACCTACGAATAACAAGCGCCACACTGAAAATGCCAGTCGCACTCCCGGTCTCACAGCCACTTATTCAAGGCACTGGATCTATTTACAAGTTCGAATAATTGACATTTTTTTTAAAATGTATATTGTATTCAATATTCTAAATGTATTATTTGGAATAGCGGTAGTGAAATTCTTTATTGAAATACCCTGCTTGAAAACGGCAAGACTGCAGCCAGCAGCCATTCCGTTTTTAGCGGGAAAAATCCAGAATGCGTGCCATTGAAGTACGCAGCTGATGCAGGAGACGGGCAAAAAAGGGCTATTCCGCCCACACAAAGGAGACAGTAGCATGCAAAAAAATCTTATTCGCCAGCCGATGAAAGTCGGACTCTTCCTCACCTCGATGTGCGTTGCCTTGAGCGCGGCAGCCTGGGAGCCCAGCAAACCGGTAGAACTGGTCGTGCCATTCAGCGCAGGCGGTGCATCCGATCAAATGGCACGTTCGATTCAAGGCATCATTACCAAACACAATCTGATGAAGCAGCCGATCATCGTGACCAACAAGGCAGGTGCAAGCGGCGCGGAAGGATTGCTGGATCTCAAGGCCTCACCGGGTGATCCGAACAAGATCATCGTCTCATCATCATCGATTTACACCACCCCGCTGGCAACCAATCTCCCCTTCAACTGGCGCGACCTGACACCGATTGCAGTGATTGCACAAGATGCATTCGTGTTCTGGACCAACACCGAAGCCGGCTACAAAACCCCGAATGACTATCTGGCCGACGTCAAGAAAAAACCGGAAACCTTCAAGATGGGTGGCACCAGTTCCAAACGTGAAGATCACATGATCACCACGATGATCGAAAAGAAAACCGGCACCAAGTTTCTGTACATTCCTTACAAGGGCGGTGGTGAAGCAGCCACTCAACTCTCCGGCAAACACATCGATTCCGATACAAATAATCCATCCGAATCCGTCTCGCAATGGCGTGCCGGCCAGCATCAGGCGCTGTGTGTATTTTCCAACAAACGCATTGCATATACCGCCAAGGTAACGACAACGCAAGCCTGGTCCGATATTCCTACCTGCAAGGAAAAAGGACTCGACGTCAGTTATGAAATGATCCGTATTTTCATGATGCCGGGCGGCGTCAAGCCGGAACAGGCGCAGTTTTACGTCGACCTGCTGAAAAAGGTAACGGAGACGCCTGAATGGAAAGCCTATCTCGAGAAAAATGCGCTGCAGGGCGAGTTCATGAGCGGCAATACCTTGACTGCATTCCTGGCAAAAGATGAACAGCTACACCGTGAAATCATGAAGGAAGCAGGTTTCCTCATCGCGAAATAAATCGCGTCATCACCTTGATTCAATGGCCGGCATGGCTGCATTGCATGCACGGTCATTGAATCACTTTACGGACAAGCGAACATGAATACTCCCGAATCACCCGCCGAAGCAGCAGAACATTCACGCGCAGTTATCTCCTTCCGTACCGCCGAAATCATCGTCGCCATTGCGCTCATAGTGGGAGCGCTCATAGTCAGCTGGAGTAATTACCAGTTAGGTGCAGGATGGGGGCGATACGGCCCGGAAGCCGGTTATTTCCCCATGCGTCTGGCCATCATCGTGGTAATCGCCAGCATAGTCGTACTGGTACATGCCATCCGCAACAACGATCAAACGCCCTTTCTCGAAGTCGAGCAGGCGCGCATGGTGGCAGTCATTCTGCTGCCGCTGCTGGTGTTCGTTTTTGCCATCAAGTATCTCGGCATCTACGTCGCGTCGACGTTTTTCATCGCTGCCTTCATGTATTTTCTCGGCAAATTCATCTGGTGGAAATGTGTCCTCATATCGAGCTGCGTCATGCTGGCGTTCTTTTTCATATTTGAAATTCAGTTCAAGGTGCCATTGCCAAAAGGCCCTCTGGAAAACTGGTTAGGCTTCTAAGGAAAAACATGGACGAGCTCAATTCATTAATGCAAGGCTTCGGCCACGTTCTCGGCTGGCAAAATATTGGCTTGATGCTCATTGGTATTCTGCTGGGAATCGTGGTGGGTGTGCTGCCAGGTCTCGGCGGGCCGAACGGCGTCGCCATTCTTTTGCCGCTGACGTTTTCAATGCACCCCACATCGGCCATCATCCTGTTGTCATGCATTTACTGGGGTGCCTTGTTCGGTGGCGCCATTACCTCGATCCTGTTCAATATCCCGGGAGAGGCGTGGTCGGTGGCGACCACCTTCGACGGTTATCCGCTGGCGCAGCAGGGCAAGGCCGGACAGGCGCTGACCACCGCCTTTACCGGCTCCTGCATAGGCGCCCTGTTCGGTGTCTTGATCATTACCTTCCTCGCACCGCTGGTTGCCAAGTTCGCGCTGCGTTTCGGCCCACCGGAATTTTTCGCGGTTTATTTCCTGACGTTCTGCAGTTTTATCGGCATGGGCAAGGAACCTAAAGCCAAGATCATCATTGCCATGTGCATCGGCTTCCTGCTGGCGGCGGTAGGCATGGATACGGTATCAGGGCAATTGCGGATGACGTTCGACTTCCCTGAACTGTTGCGCGGGTTCGACTTCCTGGTGGCGGTGATCGGCTTGTTCGGTGTCGGTGAAATCCTGATCACAATGGAAGAAGGACTGGCGTTCAAGGGCAAGAAGGCAGACATCGATCTCAAGGTCGTATTCAGGACGTGGGCAATGTTGCCGCGCTACTGGGTAACGCTGCTGCGTTCGTCCATCATCGGCTGCTGGCTCGGCATTACGCCAGGCGGCGCAACCGCAGCTTCGTTCATGGGCTACGGCATGGCAAAGAAAATGTCGCGCAATCCTGATGCATTTGGCACTGGTGCGATCGAAGGCGTACTGGCACCGGAAACTGCAGCGCATGCGGCCGGCACCAGCGCACTGCTGCCTATGCTTGCACTCGGGATTCCAGGTTCGGCCACGGCCGCAGTACTGCTGGGCGGCTTGATGATCTGGGGACTGCAACCGGGACCGATGCTGTTCGTTGAACAGAAGGAATTCGTCTGGAGTCTGATTGCCAGCATGTACCTGGGTAACATCGCCGGCTTGCTGGTGGTGCTGAGTACCGTGCCGCTGTTTGCTGCGATCCTGCGGATTCCGTTTTCGATTATTGCGCCGGCCATCATGGTGGTGTGCGCAATCGGCGCCTTTACCGTACATAACGCGCAGTTCGATATCTGGCTGATGGTGGTCTTCGGCGTAGTCGGTTATATCTTCAAGAAGCTGGACTATCCATTGGCGCCTATGGTGCTGGCGCTGGTGCTGGGGGATCGCGCCGAAGATGCGTTCCGCCAGACGATGGTGGGTTCCAAAGGTGGATTGGGCGTATTCTGGAGCAGCGGCCTGGTCGGTACGATCATGACGCTGGCGCTCATATCATTGCTCTGGCCCTTGATCAGCAGTGCATGGAAACACTTTCGCCAGCCTGCCGGCACGGCGATCGCTGTAGACGGGTAAGAACATTTTCACGCATCAAAAACAAAAAAGCCTGGCGCTCGATGCGCCAGGCTTTTTTCTTGTGTCCGATACTTATTTTTTGACTGTTGCGGTATCGCCGTTGGCTGCGCGCTCAGCGGCTTCACGCAAATCAGCCATCACGGAATCGCGCTTGTCGAGCAAATGCTGGCGCAGAATTGCAGCCAGCCGCTTGCCGTCACGCGTTTCCAGCGCCTTGATCATTTCATCATGCTCCTGAATCGCACGATCCCACTTCTCTTCCTTGAAATTGGACTTGAAACGCAAAGCCAGCAGGCGCCGGTTGATCGACAGATAAATCTGTCGCAGCATGGAATTGCGCGCCGCCTCGTTGATCTTGTTGTGTATCGTCTGGTTGCGACTGTAATAACCAGGCAAATCGTTCTGCGCCCGGCATACCAGCATCGCTTCATGCAAGACCTTGATGTCGGCGATTTCAGCCGGCGAAATACGCTCCGCTGCCAACTCGCCGGACAGGGCTTCCAGGCCGCTCATCATTTCAAACGCTTCCCAGATTTCGTTGTCGTTCATCTTGGATACGAATGCACCACGATTCGGCGCAATGTCGATCAAGCCTTCCGAAGCAAGCACCTTCATCGCCTCGCGCAACGGTGTACGCGAAATACCCAGGCGCTCGCACACTTCGCGTTCATTCAGTTTCATGCCCGGCGCCAACACGCCTTCGATGATCAGGTTTTGCAAATGCTCCACCACGGCATCGTGCAAACGCTGCCGTTCTACTCTCGGCAAGAGTGGACTGCTATTGTTATTTTCACTACTACCAAATGTATTTTGCATGCTAAGTCCGATGTGATTTTTGTCTATTTTAATCTAATTGCCTGCGCTGTGACGCAGTGCGTCACACAGCGTGATCGCCGGTCTTCGCCAATCACCCCTTCCATGTTCAGAGATCGAAACTGCAACGGTGAGCCAGTGTTTCGGAACACCGACAAGATGCGGCAAAAAACAGTCAAAGCAAGCCTGAATCGCTGCAAATGACTTTACTAATCAAAATCACTCTGATAAAGTATTTTGTATGCAATATTCAATAATACGAAGTTTTCTTCAGGAGAATTAAATGTTGAAGCTCGACTTTCACCCTGCCGGCCGCCATTTCCTGCAAATCCCGGGCCCCAGCCCTGTACCAGACCGCATCCTGCGTGCAATGAGTTATCCAACCATCGATCATCGCGGCCCTGAATTCGGTGCGCTGGGATTGAAAGTTCTGTCCGGCATCCAGAAGATTTTCAAAACGACACAGCCGGTCATCATTTACCCGGCATCCGGTACCGGCGCATGGGAAGCAGCATTGAGCAATACGCTCAGCCCGGGCGACACGGTACTGATGTATGAGACCGGACACTTCGCGACATTGTGGAAAAAAATGGCGGAAGCGCTGGGCCTCAAACCCGAGTTCATCGGCCTGCCCGGTATCGAAGGCTGGCGGCGCGGCGTACAAGCCGATGCAATTGAAGCACGCCTGCGTGCCGATACCGCACATGTCATCAAGGCCGTATGCGTCGTGCACAACGAAACCTCTACCGGCGTGACATCCAATATCGCAGAAGTACGCAAGGCGATTGATGCCGCCGGCCATCCCGCACTCTTGCTGGTCGATACGATTTCCGGCCTCGCTGCGGCAGACTATCGTCATGATGAATGGGGCGTGGACGTCACCGTATCCGGTTCGCAAAAAGGCTTGATGCTGCCGCCGGGAATCAGCTTCAATGCCGTTTCCAAAAAAGCGATCGCCGCCAGCAAGCACGCCAAACTGCCGCGTGCATTCTGGGACTGGACCGACATCATTGAAATGAACAAGACCGGCTACTGGCCTTACACCCCGAACACCAATCTGCTGTACGGCTTGCACGAAGCACTCGACATGATCCTCGATGAAGGACTGGACAATGTATTCGCGCGTCATCAGCGTCTGGCAACAGCCTGTCGCGCTGCGGTCACGGCCTGGGGGCTGGAAGTGCAATGTGCCGATCCTGCCGTGTATTCGCCGATTCTGACCGGGGTAATGACGCCTGAAGGTATCGATGCCGACGTCGTGCGCAAGACGATTTACGAACGCTTCAACATGTCGCTGGGCACCGGACTCGGCAAGATGAAAGGCCGCATGTTCCGCATCGGTCATCTGGGCGAAGCCAACGATCTGAGTCTGATGGCAACGCTGGCCGGCTGCGAAATGGGTTTGAAACTCGCCGGCATCAAGCTGGCTGGCAGCGGCGTGACTGCCGCGATGGATTTCCTTGCCGAGCAAAAAATCCCGCCCTTGAAAATTGCCGCCTGATGTGAGGCGTGTGCAAGCACGCCGCGTAGCTTGAACTTGCTGTTTGTTCCAGAAAAGGATGTATTGAAAATGCCTGTCAAGCCGATTCACCTTGTTCCATCGAATACACCTGGCAGCAGTCCACTGGCAAAACGTTTGCGCAAGGAGTTACGCGGCGATGTCTTGTTCGGCAATGCCGACCGCGGCCGCTACGCAACCGATGCATCGATCTACCAGATCATGCCGATCGGGGTCGTAGTGCCGCGCGATCAGGCCGATCTCTTGCTGTGTCTCGATATCGCACGCGCGGAAAATACTCCCATCCTTGCACGTGGCGGCGGCACCAGCCAATGCGGTCAGACGGTTGGTGAAGCGCTAGTCATCGATAGCAGCAAATGGCTCAACAACATCGTCGATTTCGATCCGAAAAACCGCAGCATCACCGTAGAACCGGGCATGGTGCTCGACCATCTCAACGCATGGCTCAAACCGCACGGTTTGTGGTTTCCGGTTGACGTATCCACTGCCGCGCAATGCACGATAGGCGGCATGGCCGGCAACAACTCTTGCGGCTCGCGTTCCATCGAGTACGGCAACATGGTACACAACGTGCTGGCCATCGATGCGGTGCTCGCCGATGGCACGCAAGGCCGGTTTGAAGCGCTGGGCAACATGGCTCAAACCGCGCGCCTGCAGAATATTGTGCAACGCCTGCAGCGCATCGCAACACGCGAGCGGCAGGAAATCATCGAACGCATCCCGAAAGTATTGCGCCGTGTAGGCGGTTACAACATCGATCTGTTCGATTGTCAAAACCCGCGCAATTACACCGACGACGGCAGTGCCAATCTGGCGCATATTCTGGTCGGCTCCGAAGGCACGCTGGCTTTCAGCCGCCAGCTGGTGCTGAAGCTCGCACCTTTGCCGAAACACAAAGTACTGGGCGTGATCAACTTCCCTACCTTTTACAAGGGAATGGATGCCGCGCAGCACATCGTCAAGCTGAATCCGACTGCCGTTGAACTGGTCGATCGCACGATGATCGATCTTTCGCTGAATAATCCGGCATTCCGCCCGGTGATAGAAAAAGCCCTGGTTGGCAGTCCGCAAGCCATCCTGCTGGTCGAATTTGCCGGCGACGACAAGGCAGGCCTGCTTGAAAAACTCGCTGCCCTGGCGGACCTGATGAGCGATCTCAGCCTGCCGGGCTCTGTCGTCAACATGGTCGATGCCAATGAACAAAAATCCTTGTGGGATGTACGCAAGGCCGGCCTCAACATCATGATGAGCATGAAAGGCGACGGCAAACCCGTTTCCTTTATCGAAGACTGCGCAGTGCCGCTGGTGCACCTGGCCGAATACACCGACCGCCTGACCGAAGTGTTCCACAAATACCATACCGAAGGCACCTGGTATGCCCATGCCAGCGTCGGTACGCTGCACGTACGGCCTATCCTCGACATGCGTCGCGATGGCGCTGCCAGCATGCGCAAGATTGCTGAAGAAGCATCGGAGCTGGTGCGCGAATACAAGGGCGCCTATTCAGGCGAACATGGCGATGGCTTGTGTCGCGGCGAATGGGTGGCGTGGCAGTACGGCCCGCACATCAACCATGCATTCAGCGAAATCAAGAACCTGTTCGACCCGGACAATCGCTTCAATCCGGACAAGATCGTGCGGCCGCCGAAGATGGACGACAAAAGCAATTTCCGTTTTGCGCCCGGCTATCAGGAACTGCCTGTCAAGACGCAGATGGACTGGTCGGCCTGGGACGTCACGCGCGATCCGGCCACTGGCCTGGAAACCGCAGCCGGCACCGGCAACGACCGTACCGGCGGTTTGGCCAAGGCAGTTGAAATGTGCAACAACAATGGCCACTGTCGCAAATTCGATGCCGGCACCATGTGCCCGAGCTATCGCATCACCAAGGATGAAAAACATCTGACGCGCGGCCGCGCCAATACACTGCGCCTGGCCCTGTCCGGCCAGTTGGGTGAAGAAGGTCTGGCCAGTCAGGATGTGAAAGACACGCTGGATCTGTGCGTCTCCTGCAAGGGCTGCAAACGCGATTGCCCGACCGGTGTCGACATGGCAAAAATGAAAATCGAGGCACGAGCCGCATGGGCGAATAGACACGGCAGCACCCTGCGCGAAAAAATGATCGCCTTCATGCCGCGCTATGCCCCGTTCGCCAGCAAAATCGGCGGCTTGCTGGCAATGGCCAACGAGATTCCCGTGCTGTCGAACTGGGTGAAAAAAGGCCTGGGCCTGGCGCAGCAACGTGCGTTCCCGCGCTTCAAGCGCTCCTTCCTGTCACGCCGCAGAGATGTTCACCACACATCAACCGGCAAGGAAGTGCTGCTGTTCGTCGATACCTTCAACAACTACATGGAACCGGAGAACGCAGCCGCCGCACAAGCGGTTCTCGAAGCGGCAGGCTACACCGTGCATTTCAACGTACAGGCTGGCGAACGCCCGCTTTGCTGTGGCCGCACCTATCTGTCGGCCGGCCTGGTCGAGCAGGCAAAACAGGAAGCGCGCCGCACACTCGATGCATTGAAACCGTTTGTCGAGCGCGGCGTCGCCATCGTCGGTCTCGAACCGTCCTGCCTGCTGTCGCTGCGGGATGAATTCCTCAATTACGGATATGGCGAAGAAGCCGCAAAACTTGCCAACATGGCTTATCTGTTTGAAGAATTTCTCGTGCATGAACATGCTGCAGGCCGCCTTGCACTGGACCTCAAACCGCTAGCCTCGCAGAAGGCGATGGTGCACGGTCATTGCCACCAGAAAGCATTCGATGCCTTGCATCCGGTGCAAACCGTGCTGAAGTGGATTCCGCAACTCGACGTCGCCGTCATCGAATCTTCCTGCTGTGGCATGGCGGGCAGTTTCGGGTATGAAGCCGAGCATTATGCGGCGTCGCAAGCAATGGGCGAACTGTCTCTTTTCCCTGCCATTCGCAAAGCTGAAAGCGGCACGATCTTCGTCGCGGACGGCACCAGCTGCAGGCATCAG
This sequence comes from Herminiimonas fonticola, assembly GCF_040395855.1. GTDB lineage: Bacteria > Pseudomonadota > Gammaproteobacteria > Burkholderiales > Burkholderiaceae_D > Oxalicibacterium > Oxalicibacterium fonticola_A. The sequence goes on from NZ_JBEBPO010000003.1 coordinate 32,602, forward strand.
ATTGCCGATGGTACGCATGAAAATGCCATGCACGTTGCACGTGTCCTGGCGGCGGCACTGCAAGGCGATTGAAGCAAACCTGATCGGTACGCAATGAGAACCAAATCGTGCAGCCTTCTTTATAATGCTGGTATGCCGCATCGCAATCATTTATCGGCCTGAAGCGATACATGCGCGCAATGCCTGATTCCATTCAGGCTACTATGTGCATCACACTCTCATTTCTGTTCGTTCATGACTACTTACGCAATTGGCGACCTGCAGGGTTGCCACACGCAACTGCTGGCGCTGCTGGATAAAATCGATGCGGTCACGCCGCATGCGCAACTGGTCTTCGTCGGCGACATAGTCAATCGCGGGCCGAAATCCCTGGCAACACTGCGCCACATATATGGCTTGAAACAGCGTGCCCGCATCGTGCTCGGCAATCACGATTTGAATTTGCTGGCAGTCGCCTGCGGCTTGCGCAAACCGCACCATGCGGACACGCTAGCCGACATTCTCGCAGCGCACGATCGCGAAGAATTACTGACCTGGCTGCGCCACCAACCGCTGGCACTGGAACAGGATGGGCATTTGTGCGTGCACGCCGGCGTGCTGCCGCAATGGAGTACGCAACAAACGCTGGCGCTTTCACGCGAAGTGGAAACCGTATTGCAAGGTGAAAACTGGGTAGCGTTTTTGCAGCAGATGTATGGCAATGAACCGGCACGCTGGGACGACGACCTGCAAGGTGCGGATCGTTTGCGCTGCATCATCAATGCACTGACGCGCCTGCGCTTTTGCCAGCCGGATGGCAGCATGGATTTCAAAACCACCGAAGCTGCGGAAAATGCACCGGCCGGCTTGCTGCCCTGGTTCGATTGTCCGGATCGCAAAACCGCAGCTAGTCCCGTCGTCTTCGGCCACTGGTCTACGCTGGGTTTGCTGATGCGCCCTAATCTGTTGGGTCTGGATACCGGTTGTGTATGGGGCGGCAAGCTGACCGCAGTCAATCTGCAGGATAGAACGACCATACAGGTAGCCTGCCCGCAGCATCAGCGGCCAGGCAAAAAAAACTAGGCCACCTGCACCTGTTCCGCACGTTCAGCATAGCCGAGCGTGTCTGCAATAGACTCGCGCGCTGCCTGCGCCAGCTCGCGCCTGTGCGCACCGGCGGTATCTATCGTCGGCAGCACGATCAGTTGCGCCGTCATTTTGCGCGTTTTCATGATCAGCAACATGCTGTCGACAAAGCTCATGTCGCCAATAAAATCTGCCGCTGAATGCAGATTGCCGTGCTCATCCACATAACGTATTGCGTACGGCTGTACCGGCACCTGCGCTTCAATCGCGGCTTCAAACAGATTGGCATGAAAAGGCAGCAGGCTGCCTTGCGCCACCGTCGTGCCTTCGGGGAAAAATGCAATACGTTCGCCGGCTTCTATGCTGTGCACCAGACCTGCGTACACCCGTCTTACTTCGCGCTGCTTGCCGCGTGCAATAAAGATCGTGCCGCCTTGTGCGCACAGCCAGCCCAGCACCGGCCATTTGCGAATATCTGCCTTGGCCACAAAGCGGCACGGCTGCTGGGAATTGATGACGAATATATCCAGCCACGAAACATGATTGGCCACGATCAGTGCACGGTGCACCGGCACTGCGCCTGGCAGCAAATCCACCTTGATATGCAAGATCGACAGCAAGCCTGCAGCCCATTTTTGACTGAGCCTATCGTGGCTGGCCGAAGCGACCCAGGGGAAAACGAAAGCAGCAGTAGCCAGGCCGCGCAGCAAATGCAGCATCACGCGTACAAACGGCACGACTATCATGCACGCACCTGCGAGCGGAGAAACGGATACATCTGCGTCATCAGCGAAATGGCGCTTAGCGTTGATACGCGATATGGCCTGCCACGATCGTCGTCTTCACCTGGCCGCTCAATTCATAGCCGAGGAAAGGCGTATGTTTGCCCTGGCTGGCCAGGACTTTGGCAGCCACCGTCCAGCGTGCTGCCGGATCGAACAGGCAGATATCGGCCACGCTGCCAACCGCCAACTGTCCCGATGGCAGGCCGACTATGCGGGCAGCATCGGCGGTGATCTTGGAGATCGCCTGCACTAACGTTTGCGATTGTGATTGCTTGTCTTGATCGGCACAATTTTCAGCCCATTTCAAGGCCAGCGACAACAGCAATTCCAGACCGGTAGCGCCTGGCGATGCCTCGCCAAAAGGCAGCAGTTTTTCATCATCATCGACCGGCGTATGGTCGGAACAGATCGCATCGATGGTACCGTCCAGCAACGCGCGGTGTATTGCATCGCGATCGCGCTGGCTGCGCAAAGGCGGCGTCAGTCGCGCATTGGAATCGAAGAAGCCGATATCGTTTTCGGTCAGGTGTATATGATGCGCGCCCACGTCGCAGCTGATCGGCAAACCTTCCTGTTTCGCCGCCCGCACCAGCTCGAGTCCTGCTGCACTGGACATGCGGCACAGATGCACGCGCGTGCCGGTAACGCGCACCAGTTCCAGTATCGTATGCAAGGCAATCGTCTCGGCCATGACCGGCACGCCGGACAAACCCAGTCGCGAAGCGACCGGCCCGCTGTGCGCCACACCCTTGCGGCCCAGATGCGGATCTTGCGGACGCAACCACACTGTGTAGTCAAACGTTTTCGCGTACTGCATCGCACGCAACAGCACGGTGGTGTCGAGTATCGGTTGATCGGCTTGCGCAAAACCGATACAGCCGGCATCGGTGAGTTCCGCCATCTCGGTCAGCGCTTCACCCTTCAGGCCCATCGTCAAGGCACCGAGCGGATAGACATGGGCCTGATTCAGCGACTTGGCTCTATGCTTGAGCATCTCTACCAGACCCGGTTCATCCAGCACCGGATCGGTATCCGGCGGACAGACCAGGCTGGTCACGCCGCCCTGTATTGCTGCCTGCATCTCGGATTCCAGCGTGGCCTTATGCTCGTAACCGGGCTCGCGCAAGCGTGCACTCAGATCAACCAGGCCGGGTGCAACGACCAGGCCGCTGGCATCGATCACCTTGGCGGCAACAAAACCCTCAGGCGCTTGTCCTATGCCGACAATTTTTCCTGCTGCGACAAAGACATCCTGTTTTGCATCGATACCATTCGCTGGATCGATCAGACGGCCATTCTTGATGTGGATTTTCATCTTTTAATTTCCCGCCAAAATACTCATCACTGCCATCCGCACCGCAATGCCGAATGTCACTTGCGGCAGTATCACTGCCTGCTTGCCGTCTGCCACTGCCGATTCGATTTCGACGCCGCGATTCATCGGACCCGGATGCATGACGATGGCATCCGGTTTGGCCAGCGCGAGGCGCTCGGTCGTCAAGCCGTAGCTCTTGAAGAATTCCTGCGCTGAAGGCAGCAAGGCACCGCTCATGCGTTCGTTCTGCAAGCGCAGCATGATGATGACGTCGACGTCCTTCAAACCCTTGTCGATGTCAGTGAAGACACGTACGCCCATCTGTTCCAGTCCGCTAGGTAGCAGGGTGCGCGGGCCGATGGCGCGCACTTCGGGCACACCCAAGGTGGTCAATGCATGAATATCGGAGCGTGCCACGCGACTGTGCAAAATATCGCCGACGATGGCAACCGTCAGATTGCTGAAGTCCTTCTTGTAGTGACGGATCGTGTACATATCCAGCAAACCCTGGGTCGGATGTGCATGACGGCCATCGCCTGCATTGACGACGTGCACATGCGATTGCCCGGTATCGCCCAGATGTTTTGCAATCAGATACGGCGCGCCGGATTCTGCATGACGCACGACAAACATGTCCGCGTGCATCGCAGCCAGATTGTCTATCGTATCCAGCAGCGATTCGCCTTTGCTGGAACTCGATGCGGAAATATTCAGGTTGATCACATCGGCCGACAAACGCTTGGATGCAATCTCGAAGGTAGTACGGGTGCGCGTCGAATTTTCAAAGAACAGATTGAACACGCTCTTGCCGCGCATCAGCGGCACTTTTTTCACTTCACGATCACCGATGCTGACAAACGACGAAGCCGTATCGAGGATGTGAATGATGTTGGACTTTGGCAGCCCTTCTATCGTGAGCAAATGTTGCAACTCACCATTTTTATTCAGTTGCGGATTAAGCATGATCCACCGTCAGGGAAAAGCGGCCGTCATCGGCCCGTTGAAGTACCAGCGATCGCTGGTCTGGAATGGAAAGTGTCTGTGCTACAAAATCGGCAGCAATCGGCAACTCGCGACCACCGCGATCTGCCAAAGCCGCCAGCATGATGCGCGCCGGGCGACCGTAGTCGAACAATTCATTGATCGCCGCGCGCGTGGTGCGTCCGGTGTACAAGACGTCATCAACCAGCAAAATGGTCGCGCCGTCCACATCGAATGGAATTTGCGTCGGCTTGATGTCGGGACGCAAACCTTTCTCCGCGAAATCATCACGATAAAACGAGACGTCGATAAAGCCCAGACGTTCAGTCAGTTGCAGCTCGGTTGCCAGGCGTTCTGCCAGCCACGCACCGCCGGAATAAATACCGACGATGGCGACGTTCTCGGCTTTTGCCAGACCGGTTTTTACTTGTTGCGCCAGCACTTGATACAAGGCTTCAGCGTCGAGCTCAGGATTCGGATTCGGTATGGTCATCGAAGTATTGTTGCAAGATGATTGCAGCTGCCTGATCGTCGATCAGATCGCCGCGTTGATGAGAAATCACTGCGGATGAATAACGCTCATCCACCAGCACCGTTGCCACGTCAAAGCGTCCATGCAATTGATTCGCGAAGCGGCGGCAGCGCACTGTCATTTCATGCTCCGCACCATCCGGGTGGCGCGGCAGGCCGACGATGCACAAGGCAGGCTGCCATTGCGTGACCAGTTCGGCGATCGCCGCAAATTTTGCGTCGTTGGTCGCCGCGCTGATGATCGTCAGCGGTTGCGCCTGCTTCAATAAGGTATTACCCACTGCAACGCCGATGCGCTTCAAGCCGAAATCGAAACCCAGTACGGTTTCCACTAGGATACAGCCCCATCGTCATCACGCATGACCAGCCTCGCCGCTCAACATCATCGGATCGATACCGAGCAATTTGAGCGCTGCAACGAAACGCTGTTCCAGCGGCAAATCAAACATGATGTTCGGATCGGCACGCACCGTCAGCCAGCCGTTGCGGGTGATTTCATCTTCCAGTTGCCCCGCGCCCCAGCCTGAGCAGCCCAGGCTGACCAGCATTTTTTGCGGGCCGGCGCCGAGCGCGACAGCTTCGAGTATGTCTTTGGATGTCGTCAATGCGATGTCGGCAGTAACCGGCATCGTCGACGAGAAATTTCCCTTCGGTGCATGCAGCACAAAACCGCGATCAGCTTGCACCGGACCGCCATACATCACCGGCGTTTTTTCCAGCGGCGGCAGATCCGGTGCGATTTCCAGCTTCAGATCGATGCGACTGAGCAAAACGCTCACTGTCATATCGGTCGGCTTGTTGATGATCACACCCAGGGCGCCATTCGCATTATGTTCGCACAGATACACGACCGTACCGCCGAAAACCGGGTCCAGCATGGAAGGCATCGCGATCAGGAAATGATCGGCCAGATTCAGCTCATTCGGTGAGGCTGTCTTGGAAGATTCGTCAGGAGTTGCAGAAAAATCGAGGGATTCCCAGGGTGAACCGGGCTCGCTAGGGGATTTGCTGGACTTACGTTGCTTCGACATGGGCCTTATTTTAGCAGTTCTGGATGAAATTTCTGTGCCAAACCTCGCTTCGGATCGATTTTTCCTGCATTCTCTGGCTATTCCCTTGCACCCAAGATTGATCGTTCATGCCGCCATTTGAAAAGACTCTCGTCTGGTTTCGCCGCGACTTACGCAGTTTCGACCATGCCGCGCTCCACCACGCATTAACGCAAAGCAAGCAGGTTTATTGCGCATTCATTTTCGATACGGCAATTCTCGAGGGCTTGCCCAAAGCCGACCGCCGTGTCGAATTCATCCACGCCAGCCTGCTGGAACTAGCCGCCTCCTTGCGTGCGCTGGGCAGCGGCCTGATTGTCCGCCATGCCGGCGCTGAAACAGCGATTCCCGAACTGGCAGCAGAACTGGGCGTAACTGCCGTTTTCACCAATCACGACTATGAACCGCAGGCAATTGCACGCGATGCCCGCGTCGCCCGGACGCTCAAAGCCGCAGGTCGCAGTCTGCATACATTCAAGGATCAGGTCATTTTCGAGCAAAACGAAGTCCTGACACAGACGGAGAAGCCTTTTTCTGTTTTTACGCCGTACAAAAATGCCTGGTTGAAAAAGCTGCATGCAGAATCGGATGCAGCTGTCCTGCATCCTTATGAAATTGACGCTTATTCCGACCACTTTGCGGTTCTGCCGGAAAGCAAACAGAAAATCCCGTCGCTGGCAGGGCTCGGTTTTGAGAAAACAAATCTGTCGGATCTCAACATTCCAACCGGTATGCAAGGCGGCCAGGATCTGCTGGCTGATTTTGCAGGACGCATGCAACGCTACGATCAAACCCGCAACTATCCTGCGATCAAAGGGCCATCCTATTTATCGGTACATTTACGCTTCGGCACGGTGTCGATACGGACATTGGTGCGACGCGCTTTGGATGCGATGCGCACCGGTACTGGCGGCAATGGTGCCGCAGTCTGGCTATCGGAACTGATATGGCGCGATTTCTATTTCATGATTCTGTTCCAGCATCCACGCGTGATCGGCCATGCCTTCAAACCGGATTACGATGCGATCGTGTGGGAAAGTGGAGATCATGCGCAAAAAATGTTTCAGGCCTGGTGCGATGGGAAAACCGGTTATCCGCTAGTCGATGCCGCCATGCTGCAACTGAATCAAACCGGCTATATGCACAATCGATTGCGTATGGTGACGGCATCCTTTCTGGTCAAGGATCTGGGCATAGACTGGCGGTGGGGCGAACATTACTTTGCCGAAAAGCTGAATGACTTCGATCTGTCCGCCAATAACGGTGGCTGGCAATGGGCTTCGTCATCGGGCTGCGATGCCCAACCTTACTTCCGCATCTTTAATCCCATCACGCAATCGGAAAAATTCGACCCGGATGGAAAATTCATACGCCGCTATCTGCCGCAGTTAAGCAAGCTGTCAGCCAAACACATACATGCGCCATGGCGTATGCCGGCAATGGAATTGAAGATGGCAGGAGTTGAGATTGGCAATAATTATCCCTCTCCACTGGTGCAGCATGACGCAGCACGCATACGCACTTTGCAACGCTATGCCGTCGTAAAAAAAGTGGCGGAATATACCGATTGAAACTAGATGGCGCCATTTCAGAGTGCCGCAAACAAGCAGACGAAAAAAATCCCGCACGCATGCGGGATTTTTTTATCGTCCACATTAATTCGCAGAAACTTCTTTCTTAATGAACCCTGCAATCAGCTTGACCAACTCTTCTTCCTGATACGGCTTGCCCAGATATTCATTCACGCCCAGCTCCATCGCATAATTACGATGCTTGCTGGCGGTGCGCGAAGTAATCATGATGATGGGAATATCGCGGGTGCGTTCATCGTCGCGAATATTACGCGTCAGGTCGAAACCGTCCATGCGCGGCATTTCGATATCGACCAGCATCACGTCAGGCGTAACTGACTGCAAATGCTGCAATGCGTCTACACCATCCTTGGCCAGCACTACCTGGTAACCCTCGCGCGTCAGCAGGCGCTGCGTCACGCGGCGTACTGTCAGCGAATCGTCGACCACCATCACGATATGCTGGGTACGCAAACCCTGCACCGGCTCGACGCGACGCGCCACCGGTTCAAAAGTCGCCATTTCAGCTACCGCACCCATATCGCCAGGCACATCGGAAGGCGTCAGACGCGGCGCACGAATGTTTTCATGCGCGACGCGCTGTGCCAGCGGCACCGGATTCAGGATCAGTACAATTTCACCCGAACCAAGCACCGTGGCACCGGCAATGCCTATCAGGCGCGATAATTGCGGCCCGATATTCTTGACCACGACCTCTCGATTACCCAGAATTTCATCGACGTGCAAGGCAACCCTGTCGTTGCCGCTCTTCAGAATCATCAAGGGAGAATATTGCTGCGTGACAGGTGCCGCATCGGTATCGCCCAGCAATGCCGACAGATAATGCATAGGCACGCGTTGCGATTGCCACATGACTGCGCCTTCGTTGTAGGCAGTCGCCAGTGGACCGTTTTTCAGTTGCTGAACCTGCTCCACCAGCACCGATGGAATTGCATAGGTTTTACCGCCGGTCGAAAGAATCACGACTTGCGTTACAGCCAGCGTCAAGGGCAAATGAATCGTGAAATACGCGCCCTTGCCCGGCTCCGATGCGATTGCGACACGGCCGCCCAGCGATGCCGCTTCCGAGCGCACCACATCCATGCCGATGCCGCGTCCTGCCAATTCGGTAATTTCTTCCGCCGTCGAAAAACCCGGATGGAAAATCAGGTCGGTGACTTCAGCATCGGACAATGCATCTTCCGCTTTCACCAAACCATTTTGCAGTGCCTTGCTACGTATGCTGTTGAGGTTCAGCCCCTGGCCGTCATCGGAAAAATGAATGACGACTTCGTTACCCTCTTGCCGAATCTCGACGCGCAACTCACCTGTTTCATTCTTGCCGGCGGCGCGACGTTTTTCACGCGACTCGATACCGTGCACGATGGCATTGCGCAGCAGATGCTCAAACGGGCCTGCCATTTTTTCCAGCACGCTGCGATCGACCTCTACCGCGCTGCCGCGAATATCCAGATTGACGCGCTTGTCCATTTCCTTGGCGGCCTGCCGCGTCACGCGATACAAGCGCTCCGAGATGCTGGCAAATTGCACCATGCGCACGCGCATCAAATCCTGCTGCAAATCGCGCGTCAAACGCGCCTGCGTCGTCAAATCGTTGCTGGCGCTATCCAGCGTACGATTCAAGTTCTGCTGCACCGAGCCAACGTCGTTGACGCTTTCAGCCATCATGCGCGTCAACTCCTGCAGGCGCGTAAAGCGATCGAATTCCAGCGGATCGAATTCGCGATCGGACGATACGCCCATGTGCGAAGTAATCTGCGATTCCGCCTGCATTTCGATTTCACGCAATTGTTCGCGCAAACGTATAACGTTTTCCGACAACTCGCCCATCGATGAACGCAGGGTGCCAACCTCGGTTTCCAGCTTGGAACGCGAGATCGATACCTCACCCGCCTGATTGACCAGGCGATCGAGAATGTCCGCCCGCACACGCACCAGTGGAACCGGTGCCGCTGTCGCCAGTGTTCTCGATGCGGTGGCAGCCTCCGTTGCAAGCGACATCGCACGATTGTCCGTCACCGGCATCAGACTTTGAATAACCGGCAACTCTTCCGCAGCAGCGGAAGTATTTTCTTCATCGGCACCGACGGCATCAAAGGCTTGCGGCTTGATCGCGCCCGGATTCTGCAATTGCTCAAACAACTGCAGGCCGTGATCATGGCGTGCCAGCAAATCTTCCACCGCAGCGGCGGAAGGGTAGCCGGCATGCGTGATGTTTTCAATCCGCGTTTCCATCTCGTGCATATGCTGGCCGAGCAACATTGCACCCGCCATCCGCGCACTGCCTTTGACCGTGTGCAAAATTCGCAAGATGGATTGCGGCAATGCTGCATCGCCCAGATCCTGCTGCCACGCACGCAAAGCCTGGCCCATCTGCGGCAGCATATCGCTACCTTCCTCGATGAAGACCGGCAGCAGATCCGCATCGATATCATCCTTGATCGCCAGCGCAGGATCGGCCAGTTCTTCACTATCTTTTGAATAAACAGGCTCTTCAAACGGTACGGCTTCCGTCTCCATCGTGAGGTGAACCGGCTCCGCTTCAAGTGCGGCTGAAATATCGACCACATTGCCAGCGACCGGCGCCGCATCCGTGGCAAACTCAGGCGCTCCTGTCACCGCAGGGGGCTCGGATACAACGGCCCCTGGCCGGGCGACACGGAATTCAAAATCTTCCGGCATGCGTTCCAGAATTTCCACCTGTTCCGGTTCGGCATCCGGCATTTCACCCAGCGCGAACATCTGCAGCATGAAACGAATCCGCTCCACGCCATGTTCCAGCGCGTCGTATTCGGATATCAGCAATTTGACCGGTTTTCTGGCCAGATACTGCAACACCGCTTCGAGCGCATATGCAATCTGTTGCAAGGGCTTGAAACCAACGGTGGCAGAACTGCCAGCCAGTGAATGCGCAGCGTGTACGGCATGAATATTGACGTGACGATCCGGTTCATGGCGCCACTCGGCAAAATCCTGCGACAACAAGCGCACCAGTTCATCGGTTTCGGCCAGATAAATATTGTGCAGCGGCAGACTGATTTCCAGATCGCCTATGTATTTGACATTGTCATTCGACTTCGCTGCGACAGGCGGGTGACCGGGAAAATCCAGCACCTCTGCAACCGGCAGCTGCGAAGCATCGAGCGGCATGTCGTCTATTTGCAAATGATCGAACTCGCCGACCGAAGAGATCAACTCTGTCGCCGCAGATGCGGGGGTGTCGTCAGCGCCTGCATTGAATTGATGGAATTGCGCCAGCTCTTCATCGCTCAACTGCAGCTCTTCAGCTTCCGTCGCCTGCATCGGCTCCAGGCTGCCGAAATCCGCCGCATGATCCGCTTCGTTGTCAGCTACCGGTTCTTCAACTGCCGCACTTTCAAATGCTGCCGTATCCTCGGAAAAAGATGGCGCTGACAGCAATTCATCGACTGCCTCGTAATGGAAGCCCGTACCGTTCTTTACCCCTTCTGCGGCATTGATCAGTGCACGACCGCTGCGATCGGAACGGCCTTGCGTCTGCAAATCGTTGACCCATGCATCCAGTACCTGTACAGCACTTTCCAGCAATGCATACAGTTCTGGATCGCCACCACGCGTTTCCGACAGGCGTAAATTCAATACCTGCTCAACACTCCAGGCTGCCTCGCCAAAGGTGACCAGGCCAACCATGCGGCCGCTGCCTTTCAGCGTGTGGAACGAACGGCGCAAGGTGGTGAGAAACTCCTGATTGTGCGGCGCATTGCGTGAATCGGGAATCGTCTGCTTGACGCAATCCAGTACTTCCACCGCTTCGGACAGAAAAATTTCCAGCAGTTCGGCATCCACCGCTTCATCGGTTGCAGGCGCCACCAGAGGCGCAATCTCTTTTACATGCGACACCACTTTCGCCGGTGCTGTCGCCAGTGCGATATCTTCCATCGCATCCGGCGATGCAACAAAATCCGGATGTTCGAGCATGTCGATTACCGCGCGTGCCCTGTCGTTGGCTTCCGGATTATCCACCAGCCTGGCATCGAGACGTACCTGTTCCAGCGACTCCTTCAGTTGTTCCTGCAGAAAGGGATTACCCGGCTCAGCCGCCAGTGAAAGCGCCAGTTCTTCCGACTGCTTCTGATGCAAGGCAAGCTCGCTCTCTACCGTGGGCACATCGGGCACTTCGGCATCCGGCACGATTGGCATTGCACTCTTCACTTCCGATACGGGAACGACTACGACGTCCAGCACCGCATTTGAGGCATTATTTTTTTCCGTCAGGTTGGCGCGAAAGATGCCCTGTTCGTCATCAAACGAGAAGCGATTTTTCACTCCATCCGGATGAAGTTGCAGCGTCTCGATAAAGAAGCTCAAGGCACCCACGTTCTGCGCAACCTGCTGGAATTCTTCCAGATCAGGTATTTCTTCAGCCGCGATAAAGCGGTGCACCGCTTCCTGCGTATGCTGCACGGCGCGTACCGCATCGTCATGCTCGAGCACCGACAAGGCGCCGCTGATTTGATACAGCACACTGTCGATCGCATCCAGTCCAGCGCGCTGTTCAGGTTCGCGAAAATATTCATCCAGCATCTTTTCGACCTGACGCAAACTGGATTGCATTTCGCCTGCCAGCGCCGTCATGGTTTGACGTTCCTGCGCTTCGCGCGACATGTCATCCAGCCATTGCGCCGAATGCGTCATCGTTTCGCCCGATACGGCAGACAGCAGACGCGTCGTCACGGCATCCGCACGTTCGGCAAAATCATCTGCCAGATGGCTGATCTGCTGCAGCGCATTTTCCACAAACAACAGACTGGTGGCGATTTCCAGACTCAGGCTGTCGCCGGGCCGCGAATGCGCAGCATGCCGCGCAATGCCGCTCAATTCACGTAACAGCTTCGCCAACGCCGGTGCATTCAAATGATTGCCGGCTTCAGCCAATCCGCTCATTTCCTGCTCAAACGATTGCGCCACGCTGGCATCGCCGCCGGCAATCCGATTCCACAAATTCTTCGCTTGCGACAGTCGCTCCTTGGCTGTCGCCAATGCCTGTGCATCGATCTGACCGTAACGTTTTTTCTCATAATCGTTAGGCACGACGCCATCGAGTTGATAGGCGCTACGGATTTGCTGGGCGGCGGCCGAGGGCTGTTCAACCCGTGCAATGAAAAACAGTGCATCGCGCAACAATCTTTCAGCAATACTCGACGAACCTTCACTCAGGCGGCGAATCTGCAGATTGATACGCGCAAACAGTTGTTTGACATACAGTTCGTTCGGCACCTGGCCGGCAGAAACCGCATCCGCAAATCCATGCATGACCCACCAGAAGCTGCGCGCCTGCTGCGTGCTTTGCGCCTGTTCGACGCGCAAGACGATATCGCGCATGGTTTTTGCACTTGCCTGACCGGCACCACCATCAGCGTCCTTCAGGAACATCAGCAAGGCACGTTCAAAACGTTTGCGCAAAGCGACGTAATCGTCAGGCGTCAATGCAATCGACGCGGATGGCAATTGCGGACGAATCGCCAGATTGGGGAAAAACAGATCGGCAGGATGTATGCGTTCAGCACCGCGTACTTGCAGCAGGGAACGATAATAAGGAAACAGGCGCACCGGTTGATGCGGCAAGCCAGCCAGCAATTCTTCCAGGTATTCCAGCAATGCCTGATAGGCATGTGCGATCGCATGCACGCTGTCGTCTGTCAGGCTCAACTGGCCCGAGTCAAAACGATCGAATAAATCCTCTACCGTTTCGGTAATGATGGCAACGCCATCGACGTCGACTATTTGCAAGGCGCCATGTGCCTGATGCAGATAGGTTTTGGCATGACGCAATGTGGTGGATTGCGTTTCCGGATCCTGCATCAGGGCTTCGCCCAATGCGACTTTGGAACGCGTCAATGCTTCGCCGATTTCAGCGATGACCCAGGACAGCGGGCCGGTATCGAAGTTGTCCTTGTTACCTTGCGGCAAGGAGGAGTTGGGGGTATTCATGACTGCCTCGCGGGTGCGGGGTGATCAATCGCCACTCGGATCAATCACCGCAATTGCTGTTGGGCCTCAAATCAATGCATGCCTGCAAACCAGCCGCGCAAACAACACGCATCGAGATCGAGACACGCATCAAGACAAATGGATCAAGCCGTTACACGGAACCGTGAGACCGAATTCTTAAGTTCTTCGGCCAGCTTCGACAATTCGCGAATCGAATGCGCAGTTTGCTGCGTACCCTCTTGCGTCTGCTCGGTAACCGTCAGAATGCCTTGAATATTCTGCGCCACGCCGTTGGCCGATGTCGCCTGCTGCTCGGTCGCGGATGAAATGCCCTGAATCAGTTCCGCCAGACGGTTCGACACGCGACGGATATCGGACAGCGCCGCACCGGCAGCATCGGACAGTTTCGCTCCCTCGACCACACCCTGCGTCGATTTTTCCATAGCGGCAACCGCATCGTGCGTATCGGTTTGAATGGTACGCACCAGCGCACCGATCTGCTTGGTCGCTTCACCCGAACGTTCCGCCAGTCGCTGCACCTCTTCCGCAACCACCGAGAAACCACGGCCTGCTTCACCGGCCGAGGCCGCCTGAATTGCCGCGTTCAATGCCAAGACGTTGGTCTGTTCGGTAATATCGGAAATCAGTTCGGTGATCTCGCCAATCTCTTGCGAGGATTCACCCAGACGTTTGATTCGCTTTGAAGTTTCCTGAATTTGTTCGCGAATCTCGTTCATGCCCTTGATCGCGTTTTCCACTGCGCGCGAACCTTGCTCTGCCGCCGTCACTGACTGGCGCGCAACTTCTGCCGATTCGCTGGCGGATTTTGAAACGTCGGTAATCTGCACCGCCATTTCCAGTACCGCCTGACCGGTTTCCTGAATGTCGCGCGACTGCTTGTGCGATGCTTCCAGCAACTCGGTTGAAATATTCTGCGCCGTGTTGGATGCCGATGTAACCTGCTCCGCCGTGTTCGTCACCCGTCCGACCAGACCGCGCAACTCTTCCACCGTGTAGTTAACCGAGTCGGCAATCGCGCCGGTAATATCTTCGGTAACCGTCGCCTGCACCGTCAAATCGCCATCCGCCACTTCCTGCAATTCATTCATCAAGCGCAAAATAGCGGCCTGATTCTGATCATTTGCCTGTTTCGCTTCTTCTTCTTTTTGCTGCGCTTCCAGACGCTGACCGTCAGCTTCTTCACGGCGGGCATCCGCTTCATTCGTTCTGTTGCGGCTATCCTGCAGCAGCACCAGAGCAATACCGGCGGCCGACAGCAAAGCGGCAAATACGCTGACCAGCATCAGCCAGAACGGCCAGGTCAGGGAATCCTGTTCGGTGCGATAAGTTTGTTGCAGATCCGTCAAACGCTGTTTCAAGGCTTCGTTTTCCTTGAAGATCAATTCCTGCGCCTGTTTCGCTGCAATAAAGTTTTGCAGATTACCCAGAATCTGCGCGATCGATTTTTGGTAATCGGCAAATGCGGCCTGCAATTCGACCAGTTTTTCACGTGTATCCGGCTCAGTGGTTTTCGCCAGACGCAACACTTCGCTACCGTTCAGGAAGCCATCGGTAATATCGCGGAAGGTGTTGGTATCCTTGCCCAGCAAGAAGGCGGTTTCCGGGTTCACACCTTCGGAACTCAGGAACTCATTCGCGCTACGCGCCAGACGTTGCGTCAGCATCACCAGTTGACCAGCCGCTGCAATCTCACGCGGTGTGGCACCGCTTTGCGATTTGAGAGTGGAAATCTGCTCGGTCAATTCCAGCAAGTTAGGAGAAATGCCATTCAACACTTCCAGTGTCTTGCCGAAACCGGTCAGCGGACCTTCCAGCTTCAGAATCGTGGCAGCGGCCTTGTCGGAGCCAGCCCATAATTTTTGTACTTCCTGCAAGGCAGCTTCCATTTTGGCATCAGGTGCGCTGATGTCGCGGCCCTGATAGACGCCGCCCTTGGACAAAATCGCCAGGTCGTTATTGAATTCCTTGCGACTGTCAGCCAGTTGCTTGAATGCTTCCTTGTTACCCTGAATCGCATTCGGCGTTGCCTTACCGACCCGTTGCGAGTGCATCAGCGCATCACCGGCGATCTGCGTCTGCGTCGATGTCAACGCGGAGTAATCTGCATTCAGCCACACAAACACGGCACCCAGCACCAGCGAGGAACCGAGTGCAATCAGCAGGATACGAACCTGTTGCTGCAGCGGCAGCTTGCCTATCAGCGGCAGACGAATATCGCCGCTTTTTTGCAGAACGTCGCCGATGTATGTCGCGTTGGGATTGACGTTGGCGCGTGCAGCACGCAGTGCCTTGGCATCCACAGGAGTTGTCGTATTGACCGCTATGTCGCCGTGATCGCCATGGGTATCCGCTCCCTGTGCGGCCGCCTCTTTCTTATTCTTGGAAAGCGGTAATTTAAACGCCATACTGGTTCTCCTGATTCTGTTTATACTGCGCTCGAGTTATCGCTCCCGAGCTCATAGACCAACGTGCAAAAATTGAGGATTTTGTATTACCAAAGAAAGATCCAGTTCGCGCCAGACCTGCGACTCGCGATCCACATAACGCTTGCTGACCCATGGTGCCAACTGCTCACCCTCGGCTTGCTGCTCCATTTCAGCGACGTTATGCAAACCCAGCACACGCGATACCAGCAGACCGCTATTGAATGAAAGCGAGGGCGCAAACGCCACGATGCGGCAATCCTTGTCTATTGCTGTCGGCGCCTGGCCCTGAAAGCCGGCGAAATCGATCACGCTAATCAAATTGCCGCGAATATTCGCCAAGCCAAGAAACCAGGGTTGTGTCAACGGCACGGCAGTAATCGTACCGACCGAAACAATTTCACCCGCTGTCTGCAGATCCAGTAACCAGCGATTGCCGCCTATCATCACGCCAAGTTGGTTGACGCGTGCATCTTCGCCGCTGCGCGCGGTTTGCATGCGCTCCACCAGTTGCGCCTGAAATTCGCGCAAGCGCGTACGGCGGGTGCCGACATCCGCTTTGGCGAATATCTTCCCCGTTTGCAGATCCGACGTGGACTGGCTCATAGGCAGCGATTATCCGAGGGCAGCAATTTTGGACAACAACTCGGCCGGATCAACCGGTTTGACAATGTAGTCGCGCGCGCCCTGACGCAAACCCCAGATGCGGTCGGTTTCCTGGCCTTTGCTGGTGCAGATGATGATAGGCACGTCTTGTGTTTCAGGATCGCGGGTAATGGCGCGCGTAATTTGAAAGCCGTTTTGACCCGGCATCACGATATCCATCAGAATCAATTGCGGCTTGTCTGCCTTGATCTTCAGTAACGCTTCTTCGCCGTTTTCGGCAGTGGAAACGGAGAAACCTTTTTTCACCAGAATATCGGTCAGAAAATAACGTTCAGTCGGAGAGTCATCAACGATGAGAATTTTTTGGATGGCCATCTGAAACCTTTAAATCAAAATTATTTTGCGACTGCTTCCGCCGTGTACTCGCGCACGGTTTTCAGCAGACTGTCTTTAGTGAATGGCTTGGTGAGATAGGCATCGGAGCCCACCATCGCACCGCGCGCCCGATCAAACAAGCCGTCCTTGGACGACAACATGATCACCGGCGTTGAATGGAATTTGGCACTTTTCTTGATCAGTGCGCAGGTTTGGTAACCGTCAAGACGAGGCATCAAGATATCGCAGAAGATAAGCGCTGGCTTGTGGTCGTTCATTTTTGCGAGCGCATCAAAGCCGTCGTCCGCCAGCACGACCTTGTAACCCGCCTGACCAAGAAAGATCTCTGCCGATCGACGAATTGTGCTGCTATCGTCGATCACCATGATTTTCATGTCGGCATTATCCAGTGATATTGTCATGACTCATCTCGTTAAACTGTGTCCACAATATAAGGTGCATCAGTAACAAAAAGCAAGATTCTTTAGGCCAAGCATCCTGGTGCAAATCAATGCCCGTGGTTTTTCAACAAAAATGCCAAAGTCGCAACACTGGACGGCAATCCGGATTAGATCACCACCATCTCGAAATCTTCCTTGCGTGCACCACATTCCGGGCAAGTCCAGTTCATCGGCACATCGGCCCAGCGGGTTCCTGCAGCAATGCCCTCTTCCGGCAAACCGGCGGCTTCATCGTAAATCCAGCCGCAAATCAGGCACATCCAGGTTTGAAACGGTTCATTCGAGTTTTCGTTAATGCTCACGGCAGACAGCCCTTCAAGTAAAATGCACAATCAGCTATCTTAATATACCCGCCGTGCAAAACCAAACTTCTCCGCTCATATTGACCTTTGGCCCGACCGATCCGGTAGGTGCTGTCGGCATTCAGGCCGATCTGGCCTCTTTTGCCGCCATGGGTTGCCACGGCCTGTCGGTCGTCACCGCACTTTTCATCGGCGATACCGCACGGGTCGAAGACATGCAGGTCATCGATGCCGACTGGGTATCCGATCAGGCGCGCGTGGTACTGGAAGACATGCCGGTTGCCGCCTTCAAGGTCGGCGCTGTCGGCAGTATAGAAAACGTCTCCGCCATTGCGGAAATCGTTTCCGACTATCCGGACATTCCCCTGATTTTCGATCCTTTCCTGTCCGCGCTGCCTGATCAGGGGCCGGAAGGCGAAGACATGCTGATGGCGACGCGCGAGTTGCTGATTCCGCAAACCACCGTTCTGATACTCTCCACCGTCGAACTGGCGCGCATGGCTGAAACCTGGCGCGAACCGTCGGAAGAAGACATGATGGCCGTCGATGCCATGCGCTTGATCGAAATGGGCTGCGAATATGTATTCGTCACCGGCACGCCATCGGACCTGACCGACGTTGCCAACACGCTGTTCGACGAAGGCGGTGTCATTCGCCACGACAACTGGCAACGTATTTCCGGCTCCTACAGCGGTGCCGGCGCCACGCTGGCGGCAACCATTGCGGCATTACTGGCAAATGGCCTGGATATTCCGGAAGCCGTATTCGAAGCGCAGGAATTCACCATTGCCTCCATCGCCCATGCGCAGCGCCTGGGCATGGGCAAGCTGGTACCCGACCGCTATTTCTGGGCGCGTGAATCTGACGAAGATATCGATCTCACGCCACCACTGCAGTAAATTCTTTTTTCATTTCACGGTTCTCGCATGTCATCCAATAACGAAATTCTTTTCGCCCGCGCTCAAAAAAGTACGCCGGGCGGCGTCAATTCGCCAGTCCGCGCCTTCCGCTCCGTCGGCGGTACGCCGCGCTTTATTACCCGCGCTGAAGGTCCTTATTTCTGGGATGCCGACGACAGGCGCTACATCGATTACATCGGCTCGTGGGGTCCGGCAATTGTCGGTCATGCGCACCCGGACGTCGTCAAGGCAGTACAGGATGCAGCGACACGCGGCCTGAGTTTTGGCGCGCCGACCGAAGGCGAAATCCAGATGGCGGAATTGATTTGCCAACTGGTGCCATCGATCGAACAGGTGCGTCTGGTTTCCAGCGGCACCGAAGCGGCAATGAGCGCCCTGCGTTTGGCGCGTGGCGCAACCGGCCGCGACAAGATCATCAAGTTTGAAGGCTGCTATCACGGCCATGCCGATTCATTGCTGGTCAAAGCCGGCAGCGGTCTGCTGACTTTCGGCAATCCGACTTCGGCCGGCGTACCGGAAGATTTCGCCAAACATACGCTGGTACTCGACTACAACAATCCGCAGCAACTGGAAGACACGTTCAGGGAAATCGGCGACCAGATTGCCTGCGTGATCGTCGAACCGGTGGCAGGCAACATGAATCTGCTGCCTGCCACGCCGGAATTCCTGCAAACCATGCGTCGCGTCTGTACGCAATACGGCGCCGTGTTGATATTCGATGAAGTGATGTCGGGTTTCCGCGTCGCGCTCGGCGGCGCGCAATCGATTTACGATATCAAACCCGATCTGACAGTACTGGGCAAGGTAATCGGCGGCGGCTTGCCGGTGGCGGCATTCGGCGGACGCGCAGACTTGATGCAGCATCTGGCGCCTATAGGTGGCGTGTATCAGGCAGGAACTTTGTCAGGCAATCCGGTCACCGTCGCAGCTGGCCTGGCAACGCTGAAGCTGATCCAGGCACCGGGCTTTTATTCATCGCTGGCTGCACAAACCGGCAAACTGGTGGCGGGCTTGAGCGCAGCGGCGCACGCGGCAAATATCGCCTTCAGCGCCAATTCGGTCGGCGGCATGTTCGGCATGTATTTCGCGGCTGAAAAACCGCAGTCGTATACGGAGATGATGAAATGCGATGTTGCACATTTCAACACCTTCTTCCACGCCATGCTGGATGCCGGCGTCTATCTGGCGCCATCGGCGTTTGAAGCCGGTTTCGTGTCCGCACAGCACGACGATGCAACGATCGAAGCAAGTATTGCTGCAGCCCGTACTGCATTTGCAAAACTGGCGGGGAAATAAAATCCTGTTTTCCACGCGCAGCAATGCGCGTGGAAAAAACGGCAGGAAAACCGCCTTACTTCTTCAGCCAGCCGCGACGACGGAAATACCAGAACGGCGTCACCGCAGAAGCAACCATCAATACAATTGCCAGCGGATAACCCAAAGTCCAATCCAGCTCCGGCATTATCCTGAAGTTCATCCCGTAAATACTGGCGATCAGAGTCGGTGGCAGGAAAGCGACCGAGGCGACGGAAAAAATCTTGATGATTTTATTCTGGTTGATGTTAATGAAACCGACCGTGGCATCCATCAGGAAGTTGATCTTGTCGAACAGGAAAGCGGTATGGCCATCGAGCGACTCGATGTCGCGCATGATCTGCCGCGCCTCGTCAAACTGCTCCGAATTCAGCAAGCGACCACGCATCAAAAAGCTGACTGCACGGCGCGTATCCATCATGTTGCGGCGTATGCGTCCGTTCAAATCCTCTTCCTGCGCAATCGCATTCAAGGCGCTGGCGGCATCTTCATCGGTAAGTTCTTCCTGCAGCACCGAATGGCTGACCTTGTCCAGATTTTCATACACGCCCTCCAGCACATCCGCCGAATACTCGGCATCGGTTGCATACAGATCAAGCAATACATCCTTGTAATCGGCAATCGAACCCGGACGCGAACGTGCACGCATGCGCACCAGGCGGAAAATAGGCAGATCTTCCGGATGTACCGAAAACAGCATGTCCCTGGCCAGAATGAAAGCCACCGTCACCACACGCGACGGGCCCTCATCTTCTTCCAGCAGGAAATCGGTACGCAGATGCAGATCGCCGTTTTCCGCTTCGTAATAACGGGCCGACGCTTCAATATCCTTGACTTCATCTTCACCTGGCAGCGTCACACCGTAAATGCTCTTGACCCAATCGCGTTCGTCGTCGTTCGGATCGGTCAGATCGACCCATACCGGCGTCGTGTTTTCAAGATCGGCACGGCTGTCGATGTTGACCTGATTCAGACGGCCATTCTGCAATACAAATACATTGATCATAAGCTCTCCCAGTCGCGCCAGAGACACCAGCCATTACTGATGAAACACACAACTCGTCCTGCAGAGCCGGCTCTGCAGGGTCGTTAAATTTTGAGGGAACGCGGCCATTCAATAGAATAAACAGGCCTGGACGCGACCACCCACCGAATCGGCGAGAGGCGCTAGGGAGCGTAAGCGTTAAGCGCTATCTCGCAGATTGACCGTCAAAAACGGCTGACAACATAAATAAGGACTACCCAAGACGGGTCTCCGGAAACGAAAACAGCGCAAGTGTACTGACAAGTCCAACGGCAGGCAAGCCACTCCGGTTGACATATTCTTTTGTTATCGCGGCAATTCAGCCGAACCCATACGACGCAGAATCAATTCCGTTCGACGTCCCAGATAAGCGGTGCCGCGATGCGTGTCGTAGAAGCGCGGATTGGGCAGCATGACCGCCAGCCGCGCCGCCTGTGCCGGCCCCAGTTGTGCTGCCGACGTACCGTAATAATGCTGGGCCGCAGCTTCAGCGCCAAAAACACCGACGCCCCACTCGACCACATTTAAATAAATTTCAAAAATACGCTCTTTGTCCATCCAGTATTCGAGCATATAAGTAATCACCACTTCCTGTCCTTTGCGGATATAGCTGCGATCGCCGGACAGAAACAGATTTTTTGCCAGTTGCTGCGTGATGGTCGAACCACCCGCCACAACCTTGCCTTTCTTGATATTTTTTTCATAGGCTTTTTCCAGCGCTACCCAATCGATGCCTTCATGGCCGGAAAAGTTGGAATCTTCCGAGGCGATGATCGCACGCTTCAGATGATTGGAAATACGATTGTACGGAACCCATTTGTGCTTGAGCTGTGCCTGCGGATTCTTGTCCTGCAAGACTGATAATTGCTGCCGCATGAAGCTGGTCGAATCCGGATTGTGATTAACCCACCAGCCTATCTGCAAAAAGAAATAAAGCTGCATCAGCAGAACCAGCAAAATCGGCACCAGTATCAGCCAGAACAACAGCTTGCGCAGAATTTTCATTTTATCGATTCAAGTAGAAGCGTGGATCGTGCACAGCCTAGAGCTGCGCGCGCAACTCTGCGAATACCGCAGCGGTTTCGGGGCGTACGCCGCGCCATAGATAAAACGATTCTGCCGCCTGCTCCACCAGCATGCCGAGACCATCGCGTGCGATTGCACCGTGCTGTGCCGCAAAGCGCATGAAGGCTGTCGGCTGTGCGCCATACATCATGTCGTAAGCCAGCGTATGCGCAGCAAAAACGCGCGGTGAAATCGGCGGCACTTCCGATGCCAGGCTGGCCGCCGTTGCGTTGATCACGATATCGAAGGAATCGTCCAGATCTGCAAATGTGCAGACCTTCAGACGCGGCTGCGCAGCAAACCGATGTGCCAGATCCAGTGCCTTGCTGTGCGTGCGATTGGCCAATACCAGTCGGGCCGGCTGTTCGTGCAGCAATGGCAGAAGCACGCCGCGCGCAGCACCGCCGGCACCCAGCAAGAGCACCGATTTATTGGCGATCGCCACTTTGGCATTGCGCACAATATCGCTGACCAAGCCAAAGCCATCGGTGTTGTCCCCCAACATGTCAGTACCGTCGAACTTCAAGGTATTGACTGCGCCGGCGGCACGGGCACGCTCGGTCAGCGCCGTCGCCAGCGCATACGCTTCCAGCTTGAAGGGCACCGTTACATTCAAACCCTTGCCGCCATTGCGTACAAAATCCTGCACTGTCGCCAGAAAGCCATCCAGCGGCGCCAGCAGATGCTCATAGTGCATATCCTGCTGCGTCTGCGCGGCGAATCGCGCATGAATATCCGGCGATTTGCTGTGTGCAATCGGATTGCCGATCACGGCATAACGGTCAGTCATGGTGCTCACTCATTGTCCTCGTGTCTCTGTTTGCAGCGCGTCGTCGCGCGTGAAGCTGAAGCGCGTAATGATTTCCCATACATCGTCCTTGCCGCTTGAACGCATATTCTCGGGAAACTTGCCGAAGGGTACAGAACGCCGGACGATATTCAATGCCGCCTGATCCAGTGCCGGATTGCCGGAAGAACGTTCAACCCGCGGTCCGCCATCCTTCATGTAGATCGTGCCATCCTGAAAGATCGGAATGAAGAGTATCAGCTCGCCATATAACTTCTTGCCGTCTTTCTGCGGAAAATTCAGCGTGCCGTATTTTTCTATCCGATCCTGGAAGGCTTTGTAATATGCAGCATAGCCAACCTCGCGCGTGCTCGGCGTTACCTGTGTCTTTTTCGGCCGCTTGTTGTAATCCTCTACGCTGCGTGCAATTTCCGCTTCGCGACGCAACAAGGCTTTGGCGCTATCCAGCATATCGGTCGCATTGCGTTGCGGCGGCAGGTCTTTCACCGGTTCGACATCTGTCACCTGCGGTGCACGGAACGGAGTTTTCTTCGCCAGTTGAGACAGCAGTTTTTGCTGATGCCGCTCCAGTTCTTCCACCTTGCGTCTGGCCGCCTTGGCACTATCGCCATCTTCGCTTTTACGCAAATCCGGCAACGGCGATTTGGCACGTCCGGCATCCGCATTGCCGCCGCCATCAAGATTGGCTTGCGCCAGCGCATCGGCCTTCAACGGTTGCTTGGCGTGTTTGGCATTGACCAGTATCACTTCCAGTCCGGGATCGGTCGGCTTGAACTTGAACGCTTCCGGCGCCGTGAAGTGCACGGCCAGCAACGCAGCATGCGCCAGCACAGACACAGCGACGGCAATGGTAAGAGTCCGATTCTGGAGTAAGGATTTCACGCGTGAAATGGCTGCCGCTAATAATAGAAGGGATGAATTCTACGGCAAACACCAGGCAAAATTAAGCAAGTTGCCATCGCTTATTCCGGCGCTGCAGTGGATGCGCGCTCTTCCTGTGATTCTTTCAGTGATTCTTCCGGCGGTTTTTCCAGCGCTTCAGCTGCAGCCTGCTCATCGGGCACCGGTTCAGCATCACCTTCCAGCAAATCTTCACTCATGTCTTCATCAAGCTCGGCTTGCGGCATCTCGCTCGCATCCTGCGTAATGTCGAGCAGACGCGCTTCTATCGTCAAATCAACTTCATCCCAACGCAACAGATCAAGTCGGACTTGCGAGCCGCGTGCGACCTGCGGCATACCGGGCAATTTGATGACCAGCGGAATATCGGTCAAACGCAGGATTTCTTCCTTCAATACAGTCGCTTCGACCTTGATGGTTTCGTCCGCACCTTTTTCCTGGCTCAGCCAGCGCAGGCACCAGTAACGCTCCATGTCGGACTGGAACGCGGCATAAGCGCTATACGCGGCATCGAATGCGGAAACGATCGCGAACAGATCCGCATCGCGCTGCTTGAACGGCGCCACCAGCTGTGCGGTCACACCATTATCGACACAGGCGAGAATCTGCCATTGATTGACCAGATCGGTATAGCGGCGCAAAGGCGAAGTGCTCCATGCATACTGATCGACACCCAGCCCCTGATGCGGTGCGGCGTGCGTCTGCATGCGCACCTGCATTTTTGCCGCCCAGCCGTTGCCCGAGCCGCCGCCTTGCGCGCGATAAATGCCGGGTACGCCATGTTCGTGCAGCAATTTGCCCCAACTGCTGTTGGTCAGGATCGCCAGTTCCGCGACGATCTTGTCCAGCGGTGCGCCACGTTTGCGGCGCTGAATCGAGACCACATCGTTTTCAACGTAGAAGTTGAAATCGACGCGATTATTCTGCTCCGGCCGCAAACCGAAACTTTCGCGTTTGGCCATACGGCCCTGCTCCAGTACCTGCGCCCATTTCCACAGCAGGGAAATATCGTCCTTGTAGGGATAATCGCCGACATCTGCAGCAAGATTCTCTTCCGTCACATAGGCGTCGAGATCGTTGTGGCGCAGATTGGCCGCAATCGGCACGCGCTCGGCGCGCGTTTCAGTCGCGATCACTGACCAGTCGGCCGGATCCAGCGTCACATACAGCGACAACGCGGGACAGACCTTGCCTTCAGCCAGCGTGTATGCATCGACCAGTTCGTCCGGCAGCATCGTGATCTTGTCACCCGGCATATAGACGGTGGACAAACGCTGGCGCGCAATCGTATCCAGCGCATCGTCGCGCTTGATACCCAAGCCCGGAGCGGCGATGTGTATGCCGATGCACACCTTGCCATCCGCCAGCCGCGTGACCGACATTGCATCGTCGATTTCCGTGGTCGTCACATCATCGATGGAAAATGCCTGCACATCGGCAAGCGGCAAGTCGGGCAGCGCAGGAATCGCGACTTCTGGAAACGCTATGCCTTTCGGAAAAGACTCAAACAGGAACTTCGAGAAATGCAATTCCCTGGCCGAGGCAATGCCGCCGACGGCCAGCATCAGACGCTGTGGCGCAATCTGCAACTCGCTGCACGCGGCATCCAGCGCCTTGTACTCGATGGAATTCTTGTCCGGCTTGAACAGCAGTTGCCGCACCAGCGGACGCATCGCTTCCGGCAGACGATGCGCTTTCAATTCTTCCACGTATTGCGCCTGAATCAAGGCCTGTTGACGTTTCTTTTCGACTCCTGCCAGCGCCGCTTTCAACGATGCTTCCGGCGCTGCCTTGTAACGACCTTTACCCTTCTTGTAGAAATAAATCGGCGCCGCATGCAAACGCAGTATCAAACCCGCAGCCTCATGCGGCTTGGGGGCATGGCCGAAATATTCCGTGCCCAACTCGGCAAACCCGAACTCTTCCTGCCCTGCCACTTCCCACAGAAAATCGAGATCGATTTCTTCTGCGATGGCATGCGCATCGGCCATGAATTCGGTCGGAGATGGCGCCGCAAATTGCAGCAACACATCCTTGGCGCGCACCTTGGTGCGCTTGCCCGAAGGCATTTCAACCTGAAATGCCTCACCTTGCTGCGACATCGATACGCCGGCCTTGAAGTCGCCGGATTCATCAAAAAATAGATTCATTCAATACTTTGCTTGTTTAATAGTTCGAGGAACAGGTGCACTTGACTATCGAGCCCGCATGTACCGCAGGAATCGATTACTCATTTATTCAGCGCACCCTTATACGTTTTGGTTTTGCCGGAGATGGATAATCTCCGGCAGAAAGACTTCAGTGACCAGCAACAGGCCATTACCCCGCTTATACAGACAGCGGCGCGCCAGCAAGGGGCCATGCAAGCGGGTATTCAGTGCCGCCGCTGCACGCATCGCCAGCGGATGCTGCGCATGCAAACGCGCATATTCCAGTTCACCGCGCCACACACGCGGATCGCCAAACAAGGTCGTTCCCAGCGAGCGCTCGCCGAGGCGGCCGAAAAAAGGCCAGTCGGATGCGGTGGCAGAAAGCGGCACGATCGTATGCGCATAGACCATCGCTTTTTCATCGCAACGCAACAGCACTTCGCGCTCCTGCACCTGCACGCGACGCGGCAGCGCAACTGCAGCCGTTTCATCCGCCAGCGCCAGCGCCCGCCGTTGCGCCAGACGCTGCACGCGAAAACATTCGCAACGGACGATCAGTTTCTTCGTCAGCGACATCGTATCGGTCAACCAGTGCCGCATGACCTGCGACGGATTGACTCCATTCACATGCGAAAACCATTGCGCTTGCGACACCGCACGGCTTCTCGCCTGATGCCTCACTCCGCCGCTCCTGCAGCTACGCCGCAAAAAGCCAGCACTTCATCCACGTACTGCGAAAAATCAGACAAGCCATGATCGCTACCCTCAATCACACGTTGTCGCGCCTGCGGGAATTGCGTCACCATTTCACGCCAGTCGAGCAGCTCATCGCCAGTTGCCGCAATTAAAAAGTAACGCTCCGGATGCGTCGTTTGCTGCACCTCCAGCGCCTTCAACTCTTCAATATACCCAGCCTTGAATTCAAATGCTTCGTTCGAGTGATATTGCGTTTTGACACCAACTTGCGTCGCCAGATCGCGCGCCGCATGCACGGCGGGATTGAGCAAAACGGCGCGACATCCCAGTCGCTCGGCCAGCCAGGTAGCGTAATAACCACCCAGCGAGGAACCGATCAAGGTCAGCTCGGCTGGCGCAATGTTGCCGGCAATCTCCAGCGCAAGCGCCACTGCCGCACGCGGCGACGCCGGCAATTGCGGGCACATATATTCATCGCCGCGCCCGAGCGCCTGCATGCGTGCCGCCAGCAAACTGGTTTTAGTCGATAAAGGCGATGAACGAAAACCGTGCAGATACAAAATCATTGCGCCAGCACATCCAGAATTTTCTGATGCACGCCGCCAAAGCCGCCATTACTCATGACCAGAATCTGATCACCCGGTTGCGCGCTTTTTGCAATCGCCGCCACCAGTGCATTCAAATCGCTGAAAGCGCTCCCTTTGTCGCCCAGCGGCGCCAGCGCTTCCGCCAGATCCCAGCCGAGCGCATCCTTGCCGTTGCCGCTGGCGCCATAGCCGAACACCAGATCGGCATCGAGCAGACTACCGGGCAATGCTTCTTTCATCGTGCCAAGCTTCATCGTATTCGAGCGCGGCTCCAGCACTGCCAGAATGCGCGACTTGCCGACTTTTTTACGCAAACCCGCAACCGTGGTCGCAATCGCAGTCGGATGATGGGCGAAATCATCGTACACCGCGATATCGTTGACCACACCGCGCAACTCCATGCGGCGCTTGACGTTTTCAAACTGCCCCAGCGACGCAATCGCCTGCGCCGGCACCACGCCGACGTGACGTGCGGCGGCAATCGCAGCCAGTGCATTCATGCGGTTATGTTCGCCGGTCAGCGCCCACTTCACAGTGCCCTGCTTTTCGCCATTGAAGAAAACATCGAAAGTGTCATCGTCATGCGTGGTCATGGCCCAACCGTCTGGCTCACTACCGCCGAACCATTCAGCTTCGCTCCAGCAGCCGCGCTTGATCACGCGTTGCAGGGATTCTTCGCGTGCGTTGGCAATCACACGGCCGACGCCGGGCACGGTGCGCACCAGATGATGGAACTGCGTTTCGATCGCTGCCAGGTCAGGGAAGATATCGGCGTGGTCGTATTCCAGATTATTAAGGATCGCGGTTTTCGCGTGGTAATGAACGAATTTGCTGCGCTTGTCGAAAAAGGCCGTGTCGTACTCATCGGCTTCGATAACGAAAAAGGACGATTCCTTGCCAGTGCCGGACAGGCGCGCGGAAATACCGAAATTCATCGGCACGCCACCAATCAGGAAGCCGGGGTCGTAGCCGGCATCTTCCAGTATCCATGCCAGCATGGAAGAAGTCGTCGTTTTGCCGTGCGTACCAGCTACAGCAAGCACCCACTTACCTTGCAATATATGTTCGCCTATCCATTGCGGGCCGGAGGTATAAGGCAGACCGCGATTGAGAATTTCTTCCATCAATGGATTGCCGCGTGAAACGACGTTGCCGATCACGTATAAGTCAGGCTGCAGCCCAAGCTGCTCAATGCCAAAACCCTCGATGAGTTTGATGCCTTGCGCTTCGAGCTGCGTGCTCATGGGCGGATAGACGTTGGCATCACAACCGGTAACTTTATGGCCGGCAGCCTTTGCCAGTACCGCCAAACCACCCATGAAGGTGCCGCAAACGCCAAGTATGTGGATATGCATTGTACAATTTCGGATTGGAATAACGAGATTTTACCTGACGACGGGCTTGTGTCGGCGGGAGTATCATTCGCGCCATGTCTACCCACCCCCTATCTGATACCGAATTGCTGCGCGCCGAAATCGCCGCAGCGGCAGCCCGCATGATTGCCGAAGACGGTGTTGACTACGGTACCGCCAAGCGCAAGGCCGCCAAACAAATACTGGGCAACAACAAAGTCCGTGGCGATGTATTGCCCGATAACGCACTGCTGGAAGATGAAGTTCGCCTATATAACGAACTGTTTTTCGGTGACACGCAGCCGGCGCGCCTATTGCACTTACGTCATCTGGCTGTGCGCCTGATGACCGAACTGGCACCATTCCAGCCGCATCTGACGGGCGCGGTCTTGAATGGCACCGCCGGCGCGCATTCGGATATTCATCTGCAGTTGTTCGCCGACAGTCCAAAAGAGGTTGAAATTTACCTGTTGAACAAACGCATCGATTTTGCAGTATCGGAATCGCCTCATTTCAAAGGCCGCAATGAAGCAGTGGAAACGCTGAGTTTCATGTGGCAGCAGGAAGGCGTGCACCTTGCCATATATGAAACCGATGATTTGCGCGGCGCCGTCAAAAAATCCCCCTCCGGCCGCCAGGAACGCGCCGACATCGCGTCCGTACGGGCCCTAATTACAGAAGGAAATGAGCAGAAATGAAACGTAACGTATTTTTATTCGGCATCTTTGCACTGGTATTTGCCGGCATAGGCATTTACTTCGGGAACCGGCATCACACACCGGCTGCGCCTGAATCGCCGGCAGTGGCGACTTTCTTTGCCCAGCAACTGGAAGATGCAGATGGCAAGATGCATACGCTGTCCCAATGGCAGGGTAAAACCCTGATTGTGAATTTCTGGGCCACATGGTGCGCGCCGTGCGTGGAAGAAATGCCGGAATTGACCGCCCTGCAAACCGAACTGGCGCCACACGGTATACAGATACTGGGTGTCGGTATCGATAATCCAACCAATATTCGCGAGTTTGCCGCCAAATACAAGATTACCTACCCGCTTTATATTGCCGGAATGACCGGTAGCGAACTATCCAGACAGTTCGGCAATCAGGCTGGCGGCCTGCCTTTCACCGTCATTATCGGCCCCAACGGCGATATCAAAAAAACATATCTGGGTCGCCTGAAGATGGAGCAACTACGGGCAGACATCCATTCCCTTTAAGGCAAAGACGAGATTTTTCCTTGCCAATCAACGCCATTTAGCGGCAAAATGCGGCCATCATCGTCAAACGGAGTTGCATCTCCATGGCAAAAAACATCCTTTTATTGAATGGCCCGAACCTGAATCTGCTGGGTTCGCGCGAGCCTGAAGTCTATGGTTCGACTACGCTGGCCGACGTCGAACGCGCTGCTGCCGAACAGGCTAGCCAGGCCGGTGCCAAGCTGACTGCATTTCAGAGCAACCATGAGGGCGTACTGATAGACCGGATTCAAGCCGCCAAGAAGGAAGGCGTTGATGCAATCATCATCAATCCGGGCGGACTGACGCATAGCAGCGTATCATTACGGGATGCCTTGGCATCGGTTGCATTGCCGTTTGTTGAAGTACACGTCTCCAATATTCATCAGCGCGAGGCTTTTCGTCATCACTCCTATCTGTCCGGCATTGCTGTCGGCGTGATCTGCGGATTAGGCACAGACGGCTACACAGCCGCCATCTCATTTGCACTCAAAAAACTCTAATTTCTACCATTTGTCGGCAAATACCTTATAATTGCCGGCATCTTTAATCATAAAATCAAAATCTCCAAGGAATTGCACATGGATTTACGCAAGCTCAAGACCCTCATCGATCTGGTCGCCGAATCTGATATCGCAGAACTGGAAGTCACCGAAGGTGAAAGCAAGGTCCGTATCGTCAAATCGTCCCCAGTACCGCAAAATCAGGTTGTCATGATGCAGCCGCAAGGTGGCCAGCAGTACGCCCCGGCAGCAGCGCCAGTTGCTGCACCGATCGCAGCAGCGGCAGCTCCAGTCGTCGCCGAGATCAAAGGTCATGTCGTCAAGTCGCCTATGGTCGGCACTTTTTACCGCTCCTCCGCACCAGGCTCGCCGGCATTCGTCGAAGTCGGCTCGACAGTGAAAGAAGGCGATACCCTGTGCATTATTGAAGCAATGAAGCTGTTGAATGAAATCGATGCGGACGCTACCGGCGTCATCAAGGAAATTCTGGTCGAAAACGGTCAGCCAGTCGAGTTCGGTCAGCCGTTATTCATCATCGGCTAATAGCTGAAGGCGGGAGTTCGGCGACATGCCGCTCCCCTTCAAGCCGCTGATTTGATTCCATCCCATAACGACGAGTCCCGTTCCCACTATGTTTGAAAAAATTCTCATTGCCAATCGCGGCGAAATCGCGCTCCGTATCCAGCGCGCCTGCCGAGAAATGGGCATTAAAACCGTGGTCGTCCATTCCG
>NZ_JBEBPO010000004.1:0-59642 GCF_040395855.1 Herminiimonas fonticola
TCCCGCATCGCCTGTTCCGCTTCGCTCTGCCGTTCTGCACGATCGGCAATTGCGGCTGCATTGGCCGTATGTTCAACTGCACCGACTTTGGTTTGTACCCGCACCGTCTGGCCGAAATGTTCGGACAGCGCAACAGTCAGTTTTTCTACGCTGCCGGCAGCCAGCAGGGTGTCCACTGCGACCAGTAAATCAAACTGGATCTGGCTGCTGTCCGCACCTGGCGCGCATTTGAGCAATTCGCTCTGCTGCGCCAGTTGCTGCGCCACGCCGCGCACCGGCAAGGATGCGGCCAGCAACGGCCAGTTGCCGTCCCAGTTCAGGGATGGCGCCGGGTGCAGTGCAAAAGGACGGGATGGAACAGCTTGCGGCGCTGGCATTGGTGATTGCGATTGCGTCGCCTCAACAATGGGTGCCGACGGCCTTGCTACCGGCTCGGATTGCGCTTCAGTTTTTTTTTGAGCCGCAGGGCTGGAAAAAGCATCGTTGGCGTCACTGCCTCCGAATGGCACTTCATCATCCCACGGCGGTGCCGGCGGTAGATCAATGGCGACGGATTTTTCGGCTGCCACAGGTGTCTGCACCGGCATCTGAGCCGGCGCACGTGCGGCCGGTGCAGGTACAGGAGCAGCCGCAGGCGACGCTGCCGCTTTGCCACCGGAACGGGCGGCTTGCAACGCTGCCATGGCCGGACTCAGGCCGGCGGGTCGTGCAACCGGCGCGCTATTCGTCACTGCCTGCGGTGCTGCGCTCAAGCGTGCGGCCGGTGTCGCTGCGACAGGCGCAGATGGCCGGGCCGCCACTGGTGTTGCCGGCACACTGACCTGGGCCTCTGCCGGACCGAAACCCGGGCGGAAAGCCAGCATGCGCAACAAGGTCATCGAAAAACCGGCATATTCATCCGGCGCCAGGCCCAAGTCATTGCGGCCATGCACGGCGATCTGATAAAACAACTGTATCTCTTCGGCATCGAACAATGCTGCCAGGCGCAGCACATCGTCACGCTCCGGCAAATCATCAGGCAGCGCAGCAGGTACCGTTTGCGCCAGTGCGATGCGATGCAACAGCGAACCCAGATCCTGCAGGGCTGCGTTGTACGACAGGCTGCGTGTTGCCATTTCATCTGCCACAGCCAGCAAACCTGCACCATCTTTTTGCGCCAGTGCATCGAGCAGGCGAATCAGGAATGATTGATCCAGCGCACCCAGCATGCCCTGCACCGCGTCCAGCGTGACTTTACCGGCAGCGTAGGCAATTGCCTGATCGGTCAGCGACAGCGCATCACGCATGGAACCGTGCGCACCTTGCGCCAGCAAGCGCAAGGCAGGCGTTTCAAATTCGATTTGTTCCTGACCGAGAATGTCGTCCAGGTGCGCGACGATATGACCAGGCGGCATTTGTTTCAGATTGAACTGCAGGCAACGCGATAAAACAGTGACCGGGATTTTTTGCGGATCGGTCGTTGCCAGAATAAATTTGACATGTTCTGGCGGCTCTTCCAGCGTCTTCAGCATCGAGTTGAACGCATGGTTGGTGAGCATGTGCACCTCATCGATCATGTAGACCTTGAAGCGTGCATTCGACGGTGCGTACACCGCCTGCTCCAGCAACTGCGCCATTTCATCGACGCCGCGATTCGACGCGGCATCCATCTCGATATAGTCGACAAAGCGGCCGGCATCGATCGCCACGCAGGCTTCGCACACGCCGCACGGCGTTGCCGTGATGTCGCCGTTACCGTCAGTACCTATGCAATTGAACGATTTGGCCAGAATGCGCGACAGCGTGGTCTTGCCGACGCCGCGCGTACCGGTGAACAGGTAGGCATGATGCAAGCGCTTGTTATCCAGCGCATGCGTCAGGGCCCGCACGACGTGCTCCTGCCCGACCAGCGTGTCGAAGCTTTTCGGACGATATTTACGGGCGAGAACTTGATAAGACATAGGGCCGTTCGTGAATAAGGGCAAACCGCATTTTACCTGACGACGGCACCGGATTTACAGTGTTCATGTTTTCCTTGCATGCAAGGTAAGAATCCAGCCGAAAAACAGGCAACAATCAGGTCAAAACATGCCAGTTCGCATTAACATGGCATCCGGCAGCGCATCGTTATAGACTCACTCATCACAAGCTTACTCATCCGCAGTCTTTCAGCAGTTTCAGCATTGAAAAACAAAGGAATTCGCATGCAATGGCCGACACACGAGGTCAGCAATCAGGCACCGGATCTGCATGACTATAATCTGTACACCACCGATCTTGCATTGGTCGCCGGCGTACAGCGCGAGCAGGCCGGCTGGCACGAGCAAGACCTGATCCGCTACGGCGCCGAACTCGGCATGCGGCAAACCTTGCAGCTGGGACAACTCGCCAATCATCACCTGCCGGAATTGCATACGCACGACCGTGTCGGGCATCGCATCGATACCGTTGAATTTCATCCGAGCTGGCATCAGCTGCTTGCCATGCAGCGGCGCGAAAACCTGCATGCAATGCCGTGGTCGCAGGCGCGCACAGGCGTACACGTCGCGCGCACGGCGACATATTATTTGCAGGCGCAGGTCGAATCGGGTTCGCTGTGCCCCACCACGATGACCTTTGCCGCTATCCCGCTGTTGCAGCAGGAGCCGGCGCTGTTTGCGGCACTGGAAGCAAAACTGTTTGCACGCGAACACGATCCGCGCGACCTGCCGTGGGCGCAAAAGCATTCGATGCTGATCGGCATGGGCATGACGGAAAAACAGGGCGGCTCCGATGTGCGCAGCAATACTACCGTCGCCCGTGCTGTCCATGGCAGCGGACGCGGCGCCGAGTACGCACTGACCGGTCACAAATGGTTTTTTTCCGCACCGATGTGCGATGCGCATCTGGTGCTGGCACGCACGGAAATCGGCCTGTCATGCTTCTTCGTACCGCGCTGGCGCCCTGACGGCAGCAGGAACGCGGTGCTGATACAGAGACTGAAAGACAAGCTGGGCAATCGCTCCAACTCCAGCAGCGAAGTTGAATTCCAGGATGCCTGCGGCGTGATGGTAGGCGAAGAAGGACGCGGCATACCAACCATCATCGAAATGGCCAATCACACGCGACTCGATTGCGTGATCGGCAGCGCCGGCCTGATGCGCAACGCACTGGTGCAGGCGATACATCATGCGCGGCACCGTAACGCATTCGGTCATCCATTGGCAGAGCAGCCGCTGATGCGCAACGTCTTGTCCGATCTGGCGCTGGAAAGCGAAGCCGCTACCTTGCTGATGCTGCGACTGGCGCGCGCCGCCGATGCCTCGCGGGATACTCCCGACGATCTGCTGGAGCGCGCATGGCGGCGCATACTCACACCGGCAGCCAAGTTCTGGATCTGCAAGCGCACGCTGGAATTCAGCGGCGAATGCATGGAAGTCTGGGGCGGCAACGGCTATATAGAAAACGCGCCGATGGCGCGCATGTATCGTGAAGCGCCGGTCAATTCAATCTGGGAAGGTTCGGGTAATGTAATGTGCCTGGATGTATTGCGCGCCATCGAAAGGGAAACAGAAGGTTTTGCCTTGCTGCTGCAGGACTTGCACGACACTGCAGGCACGCATGCAGGTTTGCGCGCGCTGGTCGCTACCTTGCGCAGCGATCTGGCCCTGCCACCACCACAGCAGGAAATGCAGGCACGTCGCTTTGCGCAGCGTCTGGTGCTGGCGGCACAGGCAAGCCTGATGCTGCAACACGCACCGGCAAGCGTTGCCGAAGCCTTCATCGCCAGCCGCATCGATGCAGAATGCGGTCGCGTCTTTGGCACTCTGCCCGCGGCGGCCTTGCAGCACGATATGCTGGCGCGCGCCTGGCCGGCTTGATCCGGTTTAGCGCGCAGCCAGTTCCTGTTCCGGTGTGATCTGCAAGGGCCCATCGCCGCTGAAGCGATCAAGGAATAGATAAATCACCGGCGTGATCAGCAAGGTAATCACCTGCGACACCATCAAGCCGCCGACTACAGCCAGACCCAGCGGCTGACGCAGTTCGGCGCCGGCCCCCAAACCAAGTGCAATCGGCAGTGCGCCGAATGCTGCTGCCAGCGTCGTCATCATGATGGGGCGGAAGCGCAGAATACAGGCCGTGCGTATCGCCTCCAGCGGAGTCAACCCTTGCTCGCGCTGCGCCGCCAGTGCGAAATCGATCATCATGATCGCGTTCTTTTTCACCAGCCCGATCAGCAGCAGAATACCGATCATCGCAATCATCGTCAGCTCGAAACCAAAGATGCGCAAAGTCAGCAAGGCGCCGACTGCGGCCGATGGCAGACCGGCCAGAATCGTCACCGGATGGATGTAACTTTCATACAGCACGCCCAGCAGGATATAGATCACCACCAGCGCCAGCACCACCAGTGCAATCTGGCTGGCTTGCGACGACTGGAATACTGCAGCATCGCCGGCATAGTTGGTGACGATACTGCTCGGCAGACTGATGGCGTCCTTGATCTGATCGACTTTTCTGGTCGCATCGCCCAGCGGAATACCCGGTGCAAGATTGAAAGAAATCGTAATCGCCTGCAATTGCCCCTGGTGATTGACCGATATCGGCCCTGCCGTACGCTTGACTGTCGCCACGCTCAACAGCGGCACCAGCACACCGCTCTTGCTGCGCAGATAAATCTTGCTGAGATCGGACTCATCCTGCTGGCCGACGCTTTCGTCCAGCAGAATCACCGAGTAGCTGTTGCTGCTGGTATAAATAGTCGAGACCTGGCGATCGCCATAGGCACTATAAAGCGCCGTGCGAATATCGGCGATACCGACACCCGCTTCATTGGCCCGGTCGCGGTTGATATCCACCACGGCCTGCAAGCCCTTCAGTTGCGAATCGCTGGTGACATCGATGAAGGCACCATCGGCGCGCATCTGCGCCTGCATCTTCTCGGCCCATACATTCAACTCGTCTGCACGCACGCTTTGCAGCACATACTGGAACTGGCTCTTGGACGTACGTCCGCCCAGCCGCAGATTCTGCACCGGCGTCAGATAAACCGTCACGCCGGGCACAGACTTCACCTTGGCGCGCAAGCCGCGCAAGACTGCATCCATGGGCTCACGCTTGGCGCGCGGCTTCAGACCGACAAACATATTGCCGACATTGCTGTCGCGCGTGCGCATCGTCGCGGTCTCTACATTCGGATCGTTCTGGATGATGGTGCCGACGGCAGTTACCAGGTTCACCATGGTCGGATACGAGGCATCCTGCGGTCCTTCTATCGTGACACTGATCTGGCCGATATCCTCGGTAGGAAAAAAACCCTTCGGGATCGTGATGAAAAGATAGGCCGTCAATACGAAGGTTCCCGCTGCCAGCAGCAGCATCGTCGTGCGATGGGCGAGCGACCAGTCAAGCGCATGCGTATAGCTGGCCAGTACGCGATTGAAAACTTTTTCAAATGAGCGAATGAGCCAGCTTTCCTGCGGCTGCGCAGGATCGTTTTCATGCCCGACCTGCTCATGCTTCAAAAAACGGCTGCACAGCATGGGCACCAGCGTCAGCGACATGACGGCGGATACCAGAACCGCCAGCGACACCACAGCGGCAAATTCATGCAGCAGCAAACCGATTACGCCCGGCATGAAAAAGATGGGGATGAATACCGCTACCAGGGAAATCGAAATCGAGATGATCGTGAAACTGACTTCACGCGAACCCTTCAGCGCCGCGGCCAAAGGCTCCATGCCGTCTTCGATGTGCCGCACGATATTTTCCAGCATCACGATCGCATCGTCGACCACCAGCCCGACCGCGATGGTAATGCCCAGCAGGGATACGTTGTCCAGACTGAAACCCAGCCAGTACATCAGCGCACAACAACCGACCAGCGAGATCGGCAGCGACAGCACCGGAATCGCCGTTGCCGTCATGCGTTTCAGGAACAGGAAAATTACCAGCACCACCAGCAAGATCGTCAGCAGCAGCGTGAGCTTGACGTCGTGTATGGCCTCGCGTATCGATACCGAACGATCATTCAAAACCTGCAAATCTATCGAGGCCGGCATCTGCGATTGAAACTGCGGCAAGGTGTGCTTGACTGCATCCACCACCGCCACCGTATTGGCATTCGGCTGCCGCTGTACAGCCAGCACAATGGACGGCTTGCCGTTTACCCAGCTGCCGCTTTTGGTCGCTTCAACACTGTCTTCCACCGTCGCCACATCCTTCAGGCGCGTGGTCTGACCGTTGGTACTGCCGATCACCAGATTGCCGAACGCTTCGGCATTCTGCAACTGCTTGTTGGCCTGCAGCGTCAGCGTCTGGCGCGGGCCGTCCAGTACGCCAACCGGCGAGTTGGCATTCGCGGCGCGGATCGAAGCAGCAATTTCATCCAGCGTCATGTTGCGCGCAGCAAGTTCGCTTGGCTTGACCTTGATCCGCACTGCGTAACGCCGCTGCCCGTAAACCTGCACCTGTGCCACGCCTTCTATCGTCGACAGGGATGGCGAGATCAGGTTTTCTGCATAGTCGTTCAGCTCGGACAGGGAGAGCGACGGCGATGTCAGAGCCAGCAGCAGGATCGCCGCATCGGCAGGATTGACCTTGCGATATGCCGGCAAATCATTCATCTCTTCCGGCAAGCCGCGCTGTGCACGCAGCAGCGCGGCCTGCACATCCACTGCGGCAGCATCGATGTCGCGATTCTGGTCAAACTCCAGCACGATCGAGGTATTGCCCAGCGTACTGCTGGAACTGATGGTGGCGACGCCGGCAATGGTGGAAAACTGTTTTTCCAGCGGCGTGGCCACCGACGATGCCATCACTTCCGGGCTGGCACCGGGCAGCGAGGCGGTCACGTTGATCACCGGCGTGTCGTAGCTTGGCAAGGCCGCAATCGGCAACTTGAAATAACAGAAGAAACCGACCACAACCACCGCGATCGACAGCAGCACGGTCATCACCGGCCGGCGTATGCAAAGTTCGGAAATATTCACAGGGTAATCAGTCTGGACGTGGCACTGCGTTGATCAATTTGGTACGGCAAGCCGCCATCGCACGACGCTGAAATGGTCTCGCGTATAAGCATGCTAGTAGGCAGATGCACCGGGCGGGCTCTTCTCAGGAGTCGCCGATTTTTCCCTGGCCTCGCTGATTTTGCTGCCCGGCCGCAGATTCTGCGTGCCCTCCACCACCACGCGTGCACCTGCATTCAGGCCGGTTACGGCAGCTTGTCCTTCTTCGATTGCCACGACATCGACCTTTTGTTCCTTGACTGTGTCATCGGGCTGCACCACATAAATGAATTTATCGATCGGCCCGGTCACGACAGCCTGCGCCGGCACCAGCACCGCATGCGATACATTGCGCGAAACCAGGCTCACATTCACAAAACTGCCTGGCCATAATTTTTGTGTGGCGTTGTCGAATTGCGCCTTCATCCGTATCGTGCCGCTTTGGGTATCCGCAGCATTATCGATAAAAATCAACTTGCCTATCAGCTCCGGCTGGCCTGGAAGTTGTGCAGTCACGGGTGCATTGCCCTGAGGATAAGTAGCGGTAATATTTGCCAGCTCACGCTCCGGCAAGGTAAAACTGACCGCAATCGGGTCCAGCTGCGAGATAGTCACCATCGCCTCACCCGACGGTTGCGCCAGACTGCCGGGGTGCACGCTGATTATTCCGATGCGGCCGGAAATACTGGCTTCAATACGATTGTCGCTGAGCGCAATGCTGCTCGACTCCGCAATCGCCTGATTCGCCCTGGTCGTATTGCGCAGGGCCGCGACCTTGTTGCGCGCCGTATCGACGACTGCCTGCGAGACAAAATTCCTGCTCAGCAAATCTTCATTGCGCTTGAGCGTCAACTCCGCATCAGCCAGATCCGATTGTCCGGCAGCCAGTTCGGCGCGCGCTTTCGCTACATTCGATTGATCGCTGCGCTCATCCAGCGTAAACAACAGTTGTCCGGCTTTGACAAACTGCCCTTCCTTGACATGAATGGTACGCACGATGTTCTGCACCTTGGGTCGCACATCAACCGTATTGATCGCCGTTACATAACCATTCGCAAATACCTTGATCGCAATGGTTTTCTGTTCGGCCAGAGCGGTTTTGACGATCTGCACGTTATCCGGCTTTTTGTTGCGATCGCTTGTGTCGCGCAAACCAAAATAAGCGATTGCGCCAAGTACAACGATACCTGCACCTATCAATAGATATTTTCTTGTTTGTTGCATGTTGAATGCTTATGTGAACTGGTTGTACGGTGGGATGCCAGGGAAGACAGCAATGCATCAAAAAGACTTTTCGCAAAACGCTAACGTTACCAAGCATCAATCCGTTAGCTATACTAACTGCTAGCTTAACATGCCAAATATCACCCATCACAACAGCGTGACAGAAATGACTGCAGACCATCAAGGCGATTTAGCCGATTATCAACTTGAGCTCGGGCAAACGATAGGCGATATTTCGCGCGCATGGCGTTACCAGATGAACCAGCGACTCAAACCCTTTGGCCTGAATCTTTCGACCCGTCAGGTATTGGTACAGTTGCACCGGCACCCACAAGGTCTGATGCAACGCGATCTCGCACGCAAACTGGGAATTGAAAGTCCGACCCTGGTGCGCCTGCTGGATATTCTGGAAGAAAAAGAGTGGATACAGCGCACGACCCTCGCCAGCGACAAGCGACGCAAATACGCAGTATTGACGCCCAAGGCAAATGAGCAACTGAAGATTATCGAGAAACTATCGAAAGAACTGCGCGCGGAAATGATGCAGGGGCTATCGCTCAGCGAGATAAGCGACGCGACGCAAGTCATGCGCAAAATGAAAAACAGGCTGCTGCCGGATTAATTTCTGTCGATTATTTCAAAACGGCAGATTGCCTGAATAGGCGGATGAAAAAAGAAGGCGTCTATATAAAAGAATACAGACGGTAAAGAGGCGAGCCTTGTCTACGGCACTTGCAGGAAATGGCTGTGGCTGCTTCGTTCCCGACCTGACCAGGTTGGCCATGCCACAATGCGCAGGGGCCCGCCGACACGAATTCTAACAGCAAAGAAGAAAATGCGCTGCAGGAATTGCCTGCTTTCTCCTCTGAAAATCCATCCGGCAACGTTCACGCACAATGAAACGGCAGCCGGACGGAGTGCGATTTTTAATGCGAGCCTTTACCGGCCTGGCAAATAAAATATTGCGCCGACCGGCAGTTCAAATTCCCAGCTCCTGCCAGATCTGATCGACGCGCTTCTTTACTTCCGGTGTCATGGCGATGGTCGTACCCCATTCGCGACTGGTTTCACCCGGCCATTTATTGGTGGCGTCTATGCCCATT
Organism: Herminiimonas fonticola; assembly: GCF_040395855.1. Classification (GTDB taxonomy): domain Bacteria; phylum Pseudomonadota; class Gammaproteobacteria; order Burkholderiales; family Burkholderiaceae_D; genus Oxalicibacterium; species Oxalicibacterium fonticola_A. Next base: position 9,296 of record NZ_JBEBPO010000004.1, read on the forward strand.
TTGCTGCCCAGGCCACTGACCGGCGACGCAAAATCCAGATAATCGATAGGCGTGTTATCAACCAGGGTCGTGTCGCGGGTCGGATCGACGCGCGTCGTAATCGCCCAGATCACTTCCTTCCAGTCACGGATGTTCACGTCCTCATCCACCACAATAATGAACTTGGTATACATGAACTGACGCAAAAAGCTCCAGACCCCAAACATGACCCGCTTGGCATGGCCCGGATAGGCCTTCTTCATTTGCACGACTGCCATCCGGTAACTGCAGCCTTCCGGCGGCAGATAGAAATCCAGGATTTCCGAAAACTGCTTTTGCAGCAACGGGATGAATACTTCATTCAGCGCCACGCCCAGCACGGCCGGTTCATCCGGCGGCTTGCCTGTATACGTAGAGTGATAAATCGGATCACGCCGCATCGTGATGCGGTCTATCGTGAAGACCGGAAAGGAATCCTGCTCGTTGTAATAGCCGGTATGATCACCGTAAGGTCCTTCCAGCGCATGCTCGTAACCGGACGGATGCGATTCGTCCGGATAGATATGTCCTTCCAGCACGATCTCGGCCGAGGCCGGCACCCGCAGTTCGCTGCCGATCGCCTTGACCAGTTCGGTGCGGCTGCCGCGCAACAAACCGGCAAACTGATATTCCGACAAACTATCCGGCACCGGTGTCACCGCTCCTAATATAGTAGCGGGGTCGGCACCGAGCGCAACCGCGATCGGGTATGGCTTGCCCTTGTTAACAATACTGTGCTCGCGGAAGTCCAGCGCGCCACCGCGTTGCGCCAGCCAGCGCATGATGACTTTATTGCGACCGATTACCTGCTGTCTATATATACCCAGATTCTGCCGCTTCTTGTGCGGACCTTTGGTAATCACCAAACCCCAGGTAATAAGAGGGGCGATATCGCCCGGCCAGCAGTGCTGAATCGGCAGACGCGCCAGATCAACATCGTTGCCTTCCCAAACGATATCCTGGCATGGCGCGCTGCTGCGCTCCTTGGGTGCCATATCCCACAGCGACTTCACCAGCGAACCGAGGCCCAGCATGTCCTTGAAACCTTTAGGCGGCTCCGGCTCTTTCAGCATCGCCAGTACATGACCGATTTTGCGCAATTCGCTGACGTCGGTCGCCCCCATACCCAGCGCTACGCGCTGCGGTGTACCGAACAGATTACCAAGCACGGGAATATTATGGCCGCTCGGTTGCTCGAATAGCAGTGCCGGACCTTGGGCGCGCAAAGTACGGTCGCAGATCTCCGTCATCTCCAAATACGGCGAAACTGGCACGTTTATACGTTTAAGTTCGCCCATTTGTTGCAATTGGGAAATGAAGTCTCGCAGATCAGAATATTTCATATGTTTTTCGCCGTTTTGTGCAGTGGACTCGATTATTTAAACAAAACAGTCAAGTTATTGATTTCATTGGTTTTTATCAAAATCAAGAGAAAATAATGAGATTTAAAAGTAATAGAAATTCATTTTTATAGTATTGACTTGATATAAACGGGCTCCTACAATTCGCGCAACTTGAAGAGCAGGCCCGTATTTGAACACCAAACCGGGCAGAAAAGAAACTCTCTTCATTTCACGGGATCGGGGTCCCACATGACATTTTAGGAGTGTTTTCAAAAGGCTTCCGCCTTCTCCCCGAAAAAGTTGTTTGCCAAGGGCATGCCGCATACGATGCGCGCCCTATAAGTAATCAACTCCGACGTTTGCCGTACGCGACGCGCGACAGCAAGCGATTTCTCTGATTCACGGCATGTGCAGGGTTCTACATGGATTCGTTTCTTGTAGTGGAGCCTTTTACTTGCCGCGTCAATCCAGGAGTTTGTATGTTAAATCGAATTACCACGGCGATGCGACAGGTCGCCAACCAATCGGCTCGGCAGGCGATCGCAACGTCGATCGCCATGCGCGATTCCACCAACCGTCTGGTCGCGACAGCGCGCCAGGCAATGATGGCACTGGGCTTGACCGCCATTGCAACGCTGGCTCTGATGTTCTTCAAGCCCGAGATCGCTGACCGCATCCAGGCTTTGTCGCCCTTCAGCGAAGCCGTTGCCTCGACCGTCCCGCAAGAGATGCCGGAAATGGCAAACCTGATGGAAGAAGCGGCAACAGATGCAGCAGAACCGGAAGCTGCATTGAAAACCGCCACGACCGGCAACAATGCCATGATGGGCACCGACTTGCAGCAACAACGCGTGACGCAATGGATTTCCAAGCGCTACCGCGTTGCCAACGATGCAACCAATATGCTGGTCTCGGCTGCCTATCTGACCGGCAAGGAAATCAATTTCGACCCGCTGCTGATTCTGGCGGTAATGGCAATCGAATCGCGCTTCAATCCGTTTGCCGAAAGCCCGGTTGGTGCGCAAGGCCTGATGCAAGTCATGTCGAAAGTACATCACGACAAATTTGCTGACATGGGCGGCACCAAGGCTGCATTGAATCCCGTCGCCAACATCAAGGTCGGCTCATTGATCCTGAAAGAGTACGTGGCGCGCGGCGGTTCGGTAGAAGCCGGCCTGAAACGCTATGTGGGCGCTGCTGCCATGGATACGGATGCCGGTTACGGTGCCAAGGTCCTCGGTGAATACGACAGACTGAAAGCCGTCGCAAGCGGCAAGCGCGTATCGGCATTTGCCACTATGGCAAGTCGCATCCAGCCACGCATCCAGCCGATTCCTAATGCGACATCGGAAAAGACTGCATTGGAAGACCGGACACGCGAAAAGAACTCTGGCAGCGAACCATACACTGCGCTGTAACAAGCAATCAGCATTACAAAAAAGGAGCCTCCGGCTCCTTTTTTTTCTTGTCTTCATTTGCTGCCCAACTCGCCGGCAAGCCTCATGGAAAACCGACCCGAGTCACGCAGCTTGAACAGTCAGGCAAAACCGACCATCACCTAATGTGCCGAACTTTTTGAAAAAACGTTCAAAACAATCACGCCTGCAACAATCAAAGCCATGCCGATCACGGCAGGAAAATCCAGCTTTTGCCCATACAGCATCCATGCTGCCAGAGCGATCAGAACTGTTCCTACTCCAGACCATATTGCATATGCGATGCCGACCGGAATAGTGCGCAATGTCAGCGCCAGCAAATAGAAGGCAATGGCATATCCCAGGACCGTGATGACCGATGGCGTCAGTCTGGAAAATCCATTGCTCGCCTTCAAGGCAGAGGTGGCAACGACTTCGGCAACAATTGCTCCCATGAGGATAAGCCATTGATTCATTGATGATCCCTTCATTTGATGGCCGTAGAATCCGGCATAAAATCCCGCACCTCCTTCATGCTGCAATGCACGAACTTGCTGCACTGCCAACTAGGTCCGCTGACGCAAAAAGATCCGTAGTCGCGCAATCGCCTCCTGCAGATTCTCCATCGAGGTTGCATACGATATGCGTACATACTGATGCGCGGTGGAGGGCCCGAAATCCAGCCCCGGAACCATTACCACGCCCGCTTCATTCAGCATCGCAATCGTCAGCTTGTCGGCATCATCTGACAAGGCGCTGCAATCGGCATAAACATAAAATGCACCATCGGGCATTACCGGCACCTTGAATCCCAGTTCTTCCAGTGCCGGCACGATATAGTCGCGGCGGCGTTTAAATTCCGCCTTGCGCGCCTCGTACACGGCCATTGCTTCCGGCGCAAAACAGGCCAGCCCTGCATGTTGCGCCAGACTGGAGGCGCAGATGAACAGGTTTTGCGCCAGCTTCTCGACAGGCTGCACCAGAGCCTCCGGCACCACCAGCCAGCCCAGGCGCCAGCCTGTCATGTTGAAATATTTGGAAAAACTGTTGATCACGATCACATCGTCGCCCAGCGACAGCGCGGAAAACGGCGCCGCGTCATAACGCAAGCCGTGATAAATCTCGTCGACGATGGTGAAGCCCTGCTTGCCCCGTACAACCTCAACGATTTTGCGCAATTCGTCTTCGTCTATCGAAGTGCCGGTCGGATTCGATGGCGAAGCCAGCAGTACGCCACGTGTTTGCTCACCCCAGTTTTGTCGCACCATGTCGGCCGAAAGCTGGAACCTGTGTTCGGGGCCGCTGGCAATCATCTTCGCGCTGCCATCGAAGGCGGCGACGAAATGCCGGTTGCACGGATACGATGGATCGGACATCAGCACTTCCGCGCCTTTCTCCACCAGCGCAGCGCAAGCCAGCAATAATGCGCCCGAGGCGCCGGCCGTTATGACGATGCGTGAAGGAGCAACGTCAACGCCATACCTGTCACGATAATGCGCAGCAATCGCGGCACGCAGTTCCGGCAAGCCGGTAGCCGACGTGTATTGCATCTTGCCGTCTGCCATGGCTTGCGCAGCGGCGGCCAATACGGATGGCGCGGCGGTAAAATCCGGCTCGCCTATGCCCATGTGGATGATGTGGCGCCCTTGCCGCTCCAGTTCGGCCGCCATCTTGGCCAGCTCCATGACATGAAACGGCGCGATGTTATCCAGACGGGAAGCGAGTTGAGTCAGATGCGAAGACAAGGGAATTCCCCAATGAAAACCGCCACCTGATCCGTATCGGGCAAAATCCGATGCAAGCGGAACAAGGTGGCGACGATGTAATGACTGCTCATTCCTTCAAAAGGAAAGAATACGGTAAACGGGCAGCTTAGCCCTTGCGTCCGGCGTTGATTTCCGGCTCGCGCACGCCAGCTGCAAACTTATCCAGCACGCCATTGACGTACTTGTGACCGTCTATGCCGCCAAAGGATTTCGTCAATTCGACTGCTTCGTTGATGACGACCTTGTACGGAATTTCGATATGGTTTTTCAGCTCGAAAGCGCCGATCAGCAAAGCCGCATGCTCCACCGGCGACAGTGCCGAAATTTCCCTGTCGATCAGCGGCGCCAGGCCAGCGCGCAACTCGCTGACCTGTTTGACAGTGCCGTACAGCAGCGCATCGAAATGCTCGGCGTCAGCCTTGTCGAAACCGTGGGCCTGACGGATATGGTTTTCTATCGTGCGCACATCTTCATTATTCAACAGCCATTGATACAGGCCCTGCAAGGCAAATTCGCGCGCGCGATGACGCGGCGTACGGTTTTTGCTCGGATTGGCGTGGTCGGTTTTTTGGGTCATGGCTCACAAACGGCGCACTTCATTTCAAAGCACGCATAAAAAGTTAAACAACAAATTAAAAAACGCTGACCGCAATCAGGCCAGCGATACAAATGCATCGTCGCCTCAATCGTCTTCGTCGTCGGCGTCATCACCAGCGTCGGCCAGATCTTCCAGCGCGATCGTCAGGTTCGCCATTTCAATCGCGACGCGTGCCGCATCGGTGCCCTTCTCTTCCATACGCACTTCAGCCTGCTCATCGGTATCGGTGGTCAATACGGCATTGGCAATCGGCAGGCCGAAGTCGAGACCGACACGTGTGATGCCGGCGCCGGATTCATTCGACACCAGTTCAAAGTGATAAGTCTCGCCGCGGATCACAGCGCCGATCGCGATCAGCGCATCGAATTGCAGGGTTTCCGCCATTTTGCGCAAGGCCAGCGGGATTTCCAGCGCACCCGGAACCGTTACATGCAGGATATCCTCATCGACCACGCCCAGATGTTTCAACTCGGCCAGACAGGCTGATAGCAAGCCGTGGCACACATCCTGGTTGAAACGCGCCTGCACGATGCCGATGCGCAAACCTTCTCCTGCCAAATTCATTTCATAGGTTCCAACTGTCATGGTATTTCCTTCATGCGCCAAGCGCGCTCTACATTGATCTTATTTAATAGCAGTCTCTGCCGAGTGATTGCTCAAGCCCGAAAATTTGAACGAACGATCAACTTTCCGGCGTCGCACGATATCCGGTTACTTCCAGGTTGAAACCTGTCATCGACGGCATTTTGCGCGGATTGGCCAGCAGCTTCATTTTGCCGACCGACAGGTCTTTCAGAATTTGCGCACCGATACCATAGTTACGCAAATCCATGCGTGCCGCGCGTTGCTGTGGCAGGCTGCCAGGATGCGTCAGTGCCGCAAACTGCGAAAACAATTCTTCGGCCGACTCTTCGCAATTGAGCAACACCATTACACCGCGTTCGGCCTGCTTGATGGCCGCGATCGCCGAAGCCATATTCCATGAATGCGTAGTCGCGCGCGTTTCCAGCAAATCGAGGATGGAAACCGGTTGATGCACGCGCACCAGCGTTTCCTGATCCGGCACAATATCGCCATGCACCAGTGCCAGATGCGCGCCACCGCTAGGTTTGTCGCGATACAGCACGGCGTGGAAAGTGCCGTACACCGTTTCCATCGTGCGTTCATCCACGCGATCGACGATGCTTTCGTGCTGGCTGCGATAGTGAATCAGATCGGCAATGGTACCTATCTTTAATGCGTGTTCCTTGGCGAATTCGATCAAATCCGGCAGGCGCGCCATGGTGCCGTCGTCCTTCATGATTTCGCAAATCACGGCAGCCGGCGTCAAACCGGCCAATTCAGCAAAATCGCAGCCTGCTTCGGTATGACCGGCGCGCATCAGCACACCGCCCTTTTGCGCTTTCAGCGGGAAAATATGACCTGGCTGCACAATGTCGGACGGCTTGGCATTCTTGGCCACGGCGACTTGTATGGTCTTGGCGCGGTCGGCGGCAGAAATCCCGGTCGTCACACCTTCGGCCGCTTCTATCGACACGGTGAAATTGGTGCCGTACGAGGTGCCGTTACGCGATGTCATCATCGTCAGCGCAAGCTGATCGCAACGCTCTTCCGTCAGCGTCAGGCAGACCAGGCCGCGACCGAATTTGGCCATGAAATTGATGGCTTCCGGCGTCACGAACTCGGCCGCCAGCACCAGATCGCCTTCGTTTTCACGATCTTCTTCATCGACCAGTATGACCATACGGCCGGCACGCAATTCTGCAACGATTTCTTGGGTAGTTGAAATAGACATAAGTAATCCCGGAGTAGGCCGCTATTTTAAAGGATTTGCGCGCTCTTCAGCCCGGGATTACGCAAGAATCGCTACTTATTGCTTACTTCGGCGGATATATTGCATAGGTCTCGCCGTTGGCGCCAATTTTGATACCGTTATTTGCAGGCGAGACTCAATATGCACTCGATATCGCGTCCGGATATGCCAAGGAATCAACACTGCTGATATCCAACTCAAAGATGATGAAAGAACAAATGTTTCAATATTCGTACACTGTTGCCCGAACAATGCCATTAGCCATAGGGCTGAAACTTGACAAGCGCCGTCGCCATCGCCTAAAGTAGCTGCATGTTTGCCACACCATTCCACTCCCGCATTTCGTACACTGCCAGCTCCCTGCTAGCAGCGCTACACCTATCGCTACGACTAAACTGATCGTCGCGCACTGCTGTACCCGCCGGTTTTAATTCACTGGCACCCCAATCAAACACCAAGGTTTCACCCGAAAAATGCATATCAAGGCCATTCCTGCAAAGTTGAACGCTGGCGTATTGTCCGCCGCGATGGCCCATGCTCGCGCTCTGCTACTGCTACCGATCGGTTACCTGGCCTAGCGTTGCGTGGCAAGTCAGGTAGCCTTCCGCCACACCGAATCCCCCTATTCAGCAAGCAAGGAAAAACCATCATGATGTTGACTAACCCGGAACAAAAATACCGCGCCTTTCCACCCGTACGCCTCACCGACCGCAGCTGGCCAAATCAAGTCATCAGCAAAGCGCCGATCTGGATGAGCACCGATCTGCGCGACGGCAATCAATCGCTGATCGAGCCGATGAACCACGAAAAGAAACTGCGTTTTTTCGACATGCTGGTGAAGATAGGCTTGAAGGAAATCGAAGTCGCCTTCCCTTCCGCTTCGCAAACCGATTTTGATTTCGTCCGCCGCCTGATAGAAGAAAAGCGCATTCCGGACGACGTGACTATCGAAGTGCTGACACCGGCACGCGAAGACCTGATACGCCGCACCGTCGAATCGGCAGTCGGTGCGCGCCGCGCCATCATCCACCTGTACAACGCCACTGCGCCTGCATTCCGCCGCATTGTCTTCAATATGTCGCGCGACGAAGTGAAAGCAATGGCGGTGGCGGGTGCCAAGCTGGTACGTGAACTGACCAATGCGCATCCGGAAACGGAATGGATATTCCAGTATTCGCCGGAAGCATTCAGCATGACCGAACTCGAATTTTCCAAGGAAATATGCGATGCGGTTTCTGCAGCGTGGCAGCCGACGCCTGAACGCAAGATGATCTTCAATCTGCCCGGCACGGTAGAAGCCAGCACACCCAATGTGTATGCCGATCAGGTCGAATGGATGCACCGCAATCTCGAACGTCGTGATTCCATCCTGATCAGCGTGCACCCGCACAACGATAGAGGCTGCGCGGTAGCAGCGGCGGAACTGGCTGTGATGGCGGGCGCCGATCGCGTCGAAGGCTGTTTGTTCGGCAATGGCGAACGCACCGGCAACGTCGATCTGGTCACACTGGCACTCAATCTGTACTCGCAAGGGATCAGCCCCGGGCTGGATTTTTCGGATATCGATGCAGTCCGCCAATGCGTGGAAGAATGCAACCAGATTCCGGTACATCCACGCCATCCGTATGTCGGCGATCTGGTGTACACGGCTTTTTCCGGCTCGCATCAGGATGCGATCAAGAAGGGTTTTGCAAAGCAGCAGCCGGACGCGATCTGGGAAGTGCCTTACATGCCGGTTGATCCAGCCGATCTCGGTCGCAGCTACGATGCGGTCATACGCGTCAACAGCCAGTCCGGCAAAGGCGGCATGACCTATTTGCTGGAACAGGAATACGGCCTGGTATTGCCGCGCCGCCTGCAGATCGAGTTCAGCCGTGCCGTGCAGCGCATCACCGACGAGACCGGCGGCGAAGTGGCGGCCAACGATATTCACACGATTTTCAATAATGAATATCTGAATGCCGTGACGCCTTATCAATATCGCAGCCACCATATCGATGACTCGCAAGGCAACACCGAAACACGCATCCAGGTAGAACTGGAGAAGGACGGCAAGCCGGTCACATTGCAAGGCGCAGGCAACGGACCTATCGATGCCTTCATCAATGCCTTGGGTATGGATATCAGGCTGATGGATTTTCACGAGCATGCGATCGGGGCCGGCGCCAATGCCAATGCCGCCAGCTATGTTGAGCTGCGCGTGAATAATGGCACGACACGGTTTGGCGTCGGCATAGACGGCAACATCGTTACCGCTTCGCTGCGTGCCGTATTGAGCGCAGTCAATCGCGATATCGCTTTGGCCGCATAGCAATCTCTCGCATCACATGAAAAAGCCGCTGATCGTTTCAGCGGCTTTTTTTATTTTCAAGAGTGTAAGAGCGACTCAGCGATGCGCCACCAGCAAGCCTTCATACTCCCTGGTAAGGCTGGTGTAGCATTCGCAAATCTGCGCTTCGAGACCGCTACGATTCACCACCGTGATTTGTCCGCGACTGTAGCGAATCAAACCTTCATCCTGCAATTTACGCGCCGCCTCCGTGACGCTTTCGCGCCTTACACCCAGCATATTGGCGATCAGATCCTGCGTCATGCTGATTTTGTTCGATGGCAGGCGATCCAGGCTCAATAACAGCCAGCGGCACAATTGCTGGACGATGGTGTGATGACGATTGCAGGCGACGGTATGCGCCATTTGCGTAAACAAGGCCTGGGTAAAACGCAGCAACAAGGCTTGCAAGGCACCACCCCGTGCAAACTCTTCCTTCAGCACCGAAGCCTTGATACGAAATGCGTAACCAGCGCTTTTGACGAACGCACGATTAAGCGATGCGCCGCCACCCATCACGATATCTACGCCAACCATCCCTTCGTAACCGATCACTGCGGTTTCAGAGGATGCACCATCGGCTGTTTCATACAGCAAGGAAATAATACTGCCGGTCAGAAAATAGGCATACTGCATCTGCTCGCCGGCTTCGCAAATCGTGCTGCCGAAAGGCATGTCGACAAACTCCAGATGCGGCAGCAAACGCTCATAATCGGCCGCCGGCAAACCCGCGAGCAGGCTATTGTGTTTGGGGCTGTGCCCATACAATCCGGCCAGTGCTTTGGGTGCAGTCAAGCGGCAACTACCCACTGTATGTGCACTGTCTTTTGTTTGCAGCGCTGCAATCGTGTTGGAAGTAATGACATGATGGCCGACAGACGGTATGCGTACATGCGAGACTTGTGCCATGGGTATTCCCCTCATCAAGATTTCCGAGCTTTGAGCATGACAGCATCATGGCGTCAAAAAAATCAGCGCTTATCCCATTCGCTTGTGAGATCACACTGACAAAATGGCAACTCACGCTCATACCTCTTTTCAGCTCCCATACCCCCTTACTTCCTTGCAATAACAGATCAAGTCAGCTGAAAAAAAAAGCCCGTCCTCCTTGCGGAAGCGGGCTAAATCCAATACTTGAGAAGTTGGAGGAGACGCAATCACTATAGCGCTCTGCAACAAAACTCCAAACGACCGATTTATTATTTACATAGCTGCCAATACATATAACGATGCATGGCTCATCACGCGGCTATATGTTTTCAGTTGAACTGCATTAACACCGGGAATTCTGTCATTGCAAATGAAAGCAGCGGCTTGGCAAGAAAAGCCCCCATTATTCCCACCACGGAAATAGACATCATCGCGATCGTCAGTCTCAATGTCAGTGACCGGTTATGTGCACGCAGCACCAGCGGCAGGTTGATCAATACGCTGGCCAGCGAGGCAATCACCGCTCCGGTCGAAGCAATATGCGCCGGTATCGATCCGCCAGTGACCAGGCTGGCAGCAGCCGCAACGGCACTGGCACTGGATACCACACCACCTATCAGACTAACTGCGTAGAAGCCCCCTTCACCCATGCTTTGCTGGGCAATCACACCGGCGATATGCAAAATCAGAAATAAAAGGCCGTATTTCAATGCAGCGCCAAGGGCAAACGGCAGTGGCAGATCGACTGGCTGGGAACTATCCTCTGTCGTTTTCTGCCGCGCATTGGCATCGAAGAAAAACCAGCCTGCATTAATCAGCAACATCAGCGCAAAGGGGATCGTGGCGGTCAGCGCAACGCTTGGCGCGAGTATCAGGAGCAGTGCGCCATTGCGAATAATCATTGCCGCCGTCGCCAGCAAAATCCCGCGATATGCGGCACTGACGGTATCGCGCTGATTGTCCTTCGCACGCGATGCCAGTTCGCTTACCGTCACGCTGCTGTTGACCAGGCCACCGAGAAAACCGGCCATCACAATGCCGCGCGTGCCATACATTTTCCACAGCACGTAGTTGACGAAACCGATACCGGCAATCAGGATCACCGTCACCCAGGCGGCACGCGGCTCAATCAGATTCCACGGGCCGATGGCGCCAATCGGCAAGGCCGGATAAATAACGATCGCAAGAATTGCCAGCAACAGAGCCGAGCGCATTTCATTTTCAGTCAGCCCGAGGCTGAAACCGCTCAACCTGTCTTTCCATGCCAGCAGCGCGGTAACAATCACGATGATTGAGGCCGGCGTAGCCGTATGGCCTTTGCCGCACAGAATACCGGCCACACAAGTGATCAGCATTGCCGCCGATGTAGTCAGCTCACTGCTGTCATTGGTGCGCAGACGCTGGATATTCAGGAAGACTGTCAGGATGCCGGTCAGAAAAAGAATCAGATAGGCGTAGTTATCGCCCAGTGTGCCACCCATCGCACCGAGCAATGCAATCAGGGAAAATGTGCGCAGGCCGGCTTCCTTGCCGCGCCGCTCGCGTTCCAGGCCGATCAACAAACCCAGTGCCAGCGCCAGACTCAGACGCGTCAGGCTGACCAGATACGGCCATTTGATTTCCGGCAGCGACATGCCGATCTGGATCAGCGGTTCAGTAAGAGCAGTAACGGTATGTGGATCGGTCATAATCAGGCAAGGGCAATAATGCCTGAGACTATAAACCACCCGACAGGAATTGTCCGCTCCAAGTACGCATGTACTTATATGCTGCACGCATCGGGACGATGGCCGCACTCATTGCATGGAACGGCAACATACTGTTTCATGCCGCCCATCGCCGTCATGGTTCGGCCAGCAAATCGTCTATTTTCCGTTTCGTATCGGCGATAACCAAGGCTTGTGCTTCTTCTCTGGTGTGGCCCTGACAAGGGCCGCCGAATCCCTGCGATATATCGATGCCATCGGCACCATTGATTTCTATCTCGCCGGTAGCAGACCACAACCCGCCATCGACAGGCACGACCACCGTGAAAATTTCATAGCCATGGTAGACCGCAACTGGTGTTCTGCTCATGCTAGCCTCCTTACGGACGTTGTCCGGATACTGCCGCGCCGACATGTGCGACATCGACTTGTTCATATCGCCTTGTGCGGCAATTCCATCCGGACATACAACAGATGCTGCAGAATGCAAAAGGTTCAGCGCGGAGATGTGCCTGCCTATTGCGCACGGGAATGACTGCTGCTGGATTCCAGCATCTCGACCGCCACTCTGCGTGCTTCCGCTTCCGCCTCCGCGCTGGTCGGAAAAACAGCTTCCAGCGATACGCGCTGATCGGGGAACAGACAGTTCCTGTGCATGGGATTGTTCGAGTGACCGTAAATCGCAACATGGGCGACCCAGGCTTTGCCATCTGCAGCCGGCACGGCAGAATATTCGACCTCGTACAGCCCCATTGTTTCCGATGGCATGACGCCTCTCCTCATAGTCGAGTTCATCCTAACATGTCCGGATAAAAGACTCGCGGCAACGACCGGGTATGCGCAAAGGTACGTGAAGAAGAAAATTTTTATTCAACGCAAAAGAAGATATGCAAAACAGGCATATCCGATGCGGAAAGTTCTCTGCAGGACAGCGAGCCATCACGCCCCCATGTTTATGGGATTGTCATCCCATATGCATTGTTATGTAATCGCTGGCAATCAAATCCCTGGCGCAATGTCATTTCAGGAGCATCCATGTCAAGCACGTCCGTTATCGGTCAATTTAAAAATCAGACCACAGGTGAAACCTGCACAGTCATCAAATTAATGCCCTCCAACGCCCTTCCCGGCAATGAGTGCTACGTGACCGATGAAGCGGACTATCTGGAGCCCGATCCAGGCGATCCCAATAACTTCAAGATGGCATCCGGAGATGTTTTAATTCCCGTTTATTAAGATCCTCTGCTGCAGGAATTCGCTATCTGCAGCAGGCCTCAACCTGCATCGCCGCCGGAAACGAAATTTTTCTCTCCGCGCAGAAAACGCGAAAACCAGTGCAGCAGCGCAAGCGCATCGCCGAACTCCATGAAACCTTCCGTCACGCCATCGCCGAATAACAGCGTACCGTTCAATTTTCCGTCAATGACCAGGCCGTCAAAAGTGGCGACGGGAAGATAACCGGGAGCGATGTCGAAGGTATTTTCATTGAGGATGGCCGTATAGACATGCCCCAGAAACTGCACTTCCGGAGTACGCATTGCAGCCATGTCATGTTCTTTAAAAAATGCACCGACTGCCAGCAATGCATTACTTATCACTACACGTAAATAACGTGTCTTCTGCAATGGATCTGCGTGCAAGGCCTGATGCGCAGCACAAAAATCCAGTGCCGGATTGGCATCCGCATAGGAAGCTGCAATATTCCCGCCAGAACCAGTCTTGGATAATTTGCTTGTTCGGCGCAGCACGCTGGCGACCAGATTCGTCTCCACGCCACTGGTATCAGTCGGCTGCCATATCATCGCAATTGCAACCGGCAATATTTGCAATTGTTCTTCAATCAGATCTATGGCCAGTTGGGATGCTTTCTCACCGCTCATTTTGCTCATGACAGCTCCTTTATGAATACCTGCCTGTTTTCAAGCGCGAAGAACAATCTTCCTGGCATGCAGCATCAAATCACATCAACGACACTCCGCGATCTATGTATGCGCGTGCAGTGATGATGCCATGTTCAATGCATTTCTCCGGTGTCGGATATGAATGACCGTCCGCAATTTCCTTGTCCTTGAATGCATTTCCCCTGTGCTCGGTGATCACGACGCGCGGGATGTAATCGGCAGCCTTGCGATCGGTATCTATACGCGACAAATGCGCCGACACCTGTACGGACACGCTCCATCCCTTATAAGTTTCGTAGTGCGAACTCATTGCTGCCTCCGGTTTGAGTTAGATCGGTAAAAATATCTTAGCATGAGCCACTCAACCTGATTTCGATGCTTAGGTCGCGCAGTCATGCAAGGCCTTGCCATGATTGCGCGGAGCCGCATGAACGACACCCTTCCTTGGCGCACAAACAAAAAACTCTATTTGCAATCGCATCACGCCTACTTTACACCCCAACCTAAAACAGCGGCCTCCGTTCGTGGCTTGACTTCACAATATTCGGGTGTACGATAAGCTGACAAATCATTGATGAGGAGATGTTTGGTTTTTTCCGGTAGACCGAAAATGTAGAACGATAAAGGAGATCCGATGAACAAGATGCTGCCTGACTCGACCTTGCCTGAACGCACTCAATCCCCCACAGAGTACTTGCTCGCAGCAGAAGAATCTGCCTTGCAAGCCAAGCGTGCCGATCCACACTCTCCTTACTACAGTTCAGCGTCTGCCACACCAAATCCGACCTTGCAGCGCCGGCATTTCCTGATGGGCGCAATGGCTGCCGTCGGTGCCGGCGCCATCCAGCAGGCTCGTGCGGCGGTACCCGCTGGCGCCGTTGCCAGAGAAGTACCTGCAGACGCCACCAAAGTACAAGGCACGCCGGTAGGCGATGATGGCGGATACGGGGCACGTTCGCAATTCGAAACCGAAGTGCGTACGCTTTATCCGAACCCGACAACCTTCTCTTCCTGGACCATGACCCCGCTCGAAAAAGGCATGGGCATCATCACACCGTCCGGCCTGCATTTCGAACGCAGTCACGGCGGCACGCCGACCATTGATCCGACTAAACATTCGCTGTACGTGCATGGCATGGTCAAGCAAGCGAAGAAATATTCGATGGCTGATCTCAAACGTTTCCCCTCGGTTTCACGCATACACTTCATCGAATGCTCTGGTAACGGTTTGACCGAATGGTCCAAACCTACACTGAAAACCGTACAGGGCACGCATGGCCTCACCTCTACTTCCGAATGGACGGGCGTGCCGCTTTCCACCATTCTGGGTGAAGTCGATGTACGCTCCGGTGCCAAATGGTTATTGGCGGAAGGGGGTGATGCCTCCGTCATGACCAGAAGCATCCCGCTCGAAAAAGCCATGAAGGACTGCTTTCTTGCATACGGACAAAACGGCGAAGCCATACGTCCGGAACAAGGCTATCCGATCCGCCTGATGGTGCCCGGTTACGAAGGCAATATGCACATCAAATGGCTGCGTCGCCTCGAAATTTCAGACAAGCCCTTCATGACACGTGAAGAAACGTCGAAATATACCGACCTGCGACCCAACGGAAAGGCGGTGCAATTTTCGTTTGAAATGGATGCCAAATCGGTCATCACTTCTCCATCGGGAGAAATGCAGCTGGATGGCGCCGGATTTTATGAAATTACCGGACTGGCGTGGTCGGGACGCGGACGCGTGAAGCGCGTTGAGGTATCAACCGACGGCGGAAAAACATGGAGGGAAGCGCAACTGCAAGGGCCGATCATGTCGATTTGCCATACGCGTTTCCGTTTCCCATGGAAATGGAATGGGCGCGAAACGGTGATTCAAAGTCGCTGCATCGATGAAACCGGTTACATGCAACCTACGTTAAAGCAATTGGTTAACTTGCGCGGATTGAACGGCCCACTGGGATCCATCTACCATCTCAATGCCATCCAAAGCTGGAAAATCGCCAACGACGGAAAGGTCTCCAATGTCCACCAAAGCTAAACTCTTGAGCATTGCCGCACTGGCGACAGCAAGCCTCAGCGTGTACGCCGCCGATCATCCGAAAACCAGCTACGGTTTTGGCAGCACTCCCAGCGCAGCGGAACTCGGCCAATTCACCTCTCCATTACCGGATGGGCGCGGCCTGCCACCGGGCAAAGGCACTGTCAGCGCAGGAAAAATTTTATATGAAAATCAATGCCTCGCCTGCCACGGCCAAAAACTCGAAGGCGGGATGGGCGACAAGCTGGTCGGCGGACGCGGTACTCTGGTCAATAACGATCCGACTAAAAAACCGGTGAAAACCGTTGAAAGCTATTGGCCTTACGCCACGACGCTGTTCGATTACATCAAACGCGCAATGCCCTTGCTGCAACCCGGCAGCCTGAGCAATGATGAGGTCTATGCAATATCGGCCTATATTCTTGCCGAAGCCAAAATCATCCCGCAAGATGCGACGCTGGATGCCGCCTCGCTGGCGAAAGTGAAAATGCCGAATCGCGATGGCTTCATTCCCGACCCAAGACCGGATAAATTCCGGGCAGCTAAATAAGCTGACAATAAAAAAGCCCGCTTGCGCGGGCTTTTTTATCAATTCTGGAGGAGAGAGAGGGATTCGAACCCTCGGTACGTTCGCACGTACGCCTGATTTCGAGTCAGGTACATTCGACCACTCTGCCACCTCTCCTTATTTGGTCTATCGCTGCAATTGAATGCATCGAAGGGAAAAATTATACCAGAGTCTTGCGCAATGTAAAACCCCATCGTTGGCACTGAATAATTTACTTTCTCCGGCAGCTTTCCGGAATCGCCGCCCTCCTGTCCGTACTCCAGAACCGTGCCATAGATCGCTCGCAGCATTGCTAATGCACCAATATTTCTTATCATCATCCTGTCATAAAGCATCGTTATTATTCGGCAGAGGCTAGTCCGTATCAATAAATTATTACGCGTAGAGTTATTTCGATGTCAATTTTATCTGCACAGTCAAACGAGGTCAGGACACCATGCATTGCAGAACACGCGCACGATGCGGCCGTTCCGTTCGCTCAACCTTTACGCTTCAGAACCAAGGAGGTTCACTTGTCAGCTGCTGCCAATGACGTTGCGATAAATGAAAATCCCTCCGACACCGACGATCACCTGGCCCAGCGACTGCGTGAAATCATTCTGCATCGTCAGTTGACGCCACTGTTCCAACCCATCATCCGCATGCAAAGCGGTGAAATCATAGGCTATGAAGGTTTGATACGCGGCCCGTCGGACAGTCCACTGCACTCGCCGTTAAACCTGTTCAAGGTGGCACGTTCCTGCAATCTCAGCGTAGAGGTCGAACATTTGTGCCGTCGCATCACGCTGGAAAAATTCGCGGAGCTGCGCCTGCCGGGAAAGTTGTTTTTGAACGTCAGCCCCGAATGCCTGGTGCAGCCGGACGTCAGACACGGTGAAACTCTGGGTTACATCCATGAAGTCGGCATCAATCCCGAACGCGTGATCATTGAGCTGACCGAAAGCCACCCGACTTACGACTACGACCTGTTGCGCGAAGCAGTGACGCATTACCGCGCGATGGGCTTCCGTATTGCGATTGACGATCTGGGCGAAGGATTCTCCAGCCTGCGTCTGTGGTCCGAACTGCGTCCCGAATATGTGAAGATCGATATGCACTTCGTACAAGGCATTAATCAGGATCCGATCAAACTGCAATTCGTGCGATCCATTCAGGAAATCGCAGAGAAGTCCGGCACCATCGTGATTGCCGAAGGCATAGAAACCGATGCCGAGTTATTGATGATTCGTGATCTGGGTGTCGCCTACGGTCAAGGCTACAAGATCGCACGTCCGACTGCCTTGCCGGCAACGACCATATCGACTGATCTACGCAACCTTCTGCGCCACAACGGCGTCGCTGTTTATCCGCATGAAGCAGGACGCGGGCACAAGATGCTGACTGCCTTGAAACTCCTGCGCAGCGTGCCATCCGTATCGCCGGATGTACAAAACAATCGCATCTATGAAATGTTCAACAGCGATCCAACGCTGGAAGTATTGCCCGTTGTATCGAACGGCACACCAATTGGTTTGATCACACGTTCCAATCTGATTGATCGTTTTGCCAGGCCTTATCTGCGTGAGTTGCACGGCAAGAAATCATGCACGCTTTTCATGGATTCCAATCCGCTGATTACTGATAAAAATACTGCACTGCATGCATTGAGTCAGATCATCGTTGACGCCGACCGCCATCACTTGTTCAATGGCTTCATCATCACCGATGCCGGCCAGTATCTTGGCATGGGTAACGCACATGATCTGATGCGCGAGATTACGCAGATGCAGATCAATGCAGCACGCTACGCCAATCCATTGACGCTGCTGCCGGGCAATGTACCTATCTACGAACACATAGACAGACTGCTGGAAAACGGCACACCGTTCTGCGCCTGTTATGTCGATCTGGATCACTTCAAGCCGTATAACGACGTCTATGGTTACCGCAAGGGTGATGACATCCTGCGTCTGACAGGCAAAATTCTGAGCGGCTATTGCGATCCGCAGCGCGACTTTGTCGGCCATATCGGCGGCGACGATTTCATCATCCTGTTTCAGAACGATGACTGGGAAGAACGCTGCCGCACAATACTCGATGTATTCGCCGCGGCCATACCGGATTTCTACAATGAAGAAGACCGCAAAAACGCTGGCTACATCAGCGAAGACAGGCGCGGCAAAAAGGTATTTCACGCCCTTGTCACGATCTCGTTGGGACTGGTACGCATTGAACCCGGCCACTATGTTTCACACCACCAAATTGCCAGTGCAATGGCAGATGCAAAAAAACAGGCGAAAAAAATCCCTGGTAACAGCCTGTTTATAGACCGTCGCCAGGGGCCCTGGATCACTGAAAAAACAGAAGACGATTCAGCGCAACTTGAACTGATCGCCTCGCTGCTCTAATTGCCTCATGTTCTGATCGACCTACGCTTGCGGCGACAAGCGCGTCAGACCGCCCATGTATGGATGCAGAACGTCAGGAATCGTGACGCTGCCATCGGCCTGCTGATAATTTTCCAGCAGCGCCACCAGCGTACGCCCCACCGCCAGACCTGAGCCGTTCAAGGTATGTGCCAGCTCCGTTTTACCTTGTGCGTTACGGAAACGCGCTTGCATGCGACGCGCCTGAAAGGCTTCGCAATTCGAGACCGATGAAATCTCGCGATAGGTATTCTGCGCCGGCAACCAGACCTCCAGATCGTAAGTTTTGGTCGCACCGAAGCCCATATCGCCAGTGCACAGGGTAATGACGCGATACGGCAGGCCGAGTTTTTTCAGGATGTTTTCCGCGTGGCCGCACATCTCTTCCAGCGCTTCATACGATTTTTCCGGATGCACGACCTGCACCATTTCCACTTTGTCGAATTGATGCTGGCGTATCATGCCGCGCGTATCGCGACCGTAACTACCTGCCTCCGAACGGAAGCATGGCGAATGCGCAGTCATGCGTACCGGCAGCGCATCGGCAGCAAGAATTTCATCGCGCACGATATTGGTCAGCGGCACTTCAGCAGTAGGAATCAGATATAAAGCCTCACCCTCGCCTTCCTGTCCGCCTTTTTTCACCGCAAACAGATCGGCTTCAAACTTCGGTAACTGACCGGTGCCCTGCAGCGAATCGGCATTGACGATGTAAGGCGTATAGCATTCGGTATAACCGTGTTCTGCCGTATGCGTATCGAGCATGAATTGCGCCAGTGCGCGGTGCAGGCGTGCAATGCCGCCTTTCATGACCGAGAAACGCGAACCGGTGATTTTGGCTGCCACATCGAAATCCAGACCCAGTGCCGCACCGATATCGACGTGATCGCGCACTTCAAAATCGAAGGCGCGCGGTGTACCGACTTTGCGCAATTCAACGTTGTCTTCTTCGTCTTTACCGACCGGCACAGATTCGTGCGGCAGATTGGGAATCGCCAGCATGAATTTGCTGATCTCTGCCTGCAAGACATCCAGACGTGCGGCAGAGGCTTTCAACTCGTCGCCGATACCGGCCACTTCCGCCATCACGGTCGAAGTATCTTCACCCTTGCCTTTCAAGGCACCGATCTGCTTGGATAGCGTATTACGCTTGTTTTGCAGCTCTTCCGTACCGGATTGAATCTGCTTGCGCTCCGCTTCCAGCGCATTGAAGGCATTGACGTCGAGCTGAAATTTGCGTCCGGCGAGGCGAGCGGCAACGCTCTCGATGTCTTTGCGAAGAAGTTGAATGTCGATCATGGGAATAAGCGAAAAGATGAATCAAAACGAGATTGTACCAAGGCGGACCGCGATTCCAACACCACCCGGAAAATTCAGCATTCGGGAAGTCAGTCGCATTCATTCCGCGCCCAGACTTCTCCTGCGGTCTGCGTTACCATTTCATATTTAAAGAGTTCAAGCTGAAAATCATGGAAGAAAAAGCAACACCCGCCACTATTCCCCTGTACATCCTGCTCGCCGGTTTGTTCGCCGTGCTTGGATTTGCGATCTGGAGCGGCAGCAAGTTTTACCTGTATGGCGGCAGTATTCTCTACGGCATTGCAGCCGGTATCGCCATTGGTGCAGCCTACGCCTTCCTGAAGCAAATCAATATTCAGCGTTTGAGCAAACAGGATCACTCAAAGTAAACGCGATCGCCGCCTGGAATAGCAACGCTTACTTTTTGCGTTTTTTCGCCGCCTCGTCGAGCGAGCGCAGGTAAGCCAGCTTATCGGATATTTTTCCTTCCAGTCCGCGTGGTGTCGGTTCATACCAGTGCGGCTCTGCCATGCCATCCGGCAAATAGGTTTCGTCAGCGGCATAGGCATCCGGCTCATCGTGCGCGTAGCGATACAACTTGCCGTAGCCGAGCTCCTTCATCAGCTTGGTCGGCGCATTGCGCAAATGAACCGGCACTTCACGGCTCTTGTCCTGCTTCACAAAGGCGCGCGCCTGGTTGTAGGCCTTGTAGCCGGCATTGCTCTTCGCCGCAACCGCCAGATAGATCACTGCCTGTCCAAGTGCCAACTCACCCTCCGGACTACCCAGGCGTTCAAAGGTCAGTGCTGCATCGTTGGCAATCTGCATCGCGCGCGGATCGGCCAGCCCTATGTCTTCCCACGCCATGCGCACGATGCGGCGCGATAAATACTTGGGATCGGCGCCACCGTCCAGCATCCTTGTCAGCCAGTAGAGTGCGGCATCCGGATTGGAACCGCGCACCGATTTATGCAAGGCGGAAATCTGATCGTAAAAAGAATCGCCGCCCTTATCGAAACGACGCAAGGCATCGCCCAGACAGGTTTTCAGCAGTTCGGCATCCACTTCCTTGCGCTGCTTCGCCTGCGCAGCGCGAGCCACGATTTCCAGATTATTCAACAACTTGCGGCCGTCGCCATCGGCGCTGGCAATCAGCGTCGCCTTTGCGTCCGGCGTAAAGGCGATATCGTCCAGCTCATTCGCACAGGCTCTATCCACCATGGCAGCCAGATCGTTTTCATCCAGCGATTTCAGTACATACACTGCAGCCCGCGACAGCAAGGCGCCGTTGACTTCAAACGACGGGTTTTCCGTCGTCGCACCGATGAAGGTAAACAAGCCGCTTTCCACATGCGGCAAGAACGCATCCTGCTGGCTCTTGTTGAAGCGATGTACTTCATCGACGAACAATATGGTGCGCCTGTCCATCGCGCCGCGCGACAGCTGCGCCCGTTCGACTGCATCGCGAATATCCTTGACGCCGGACAGTACGGCGGACAAGGCGATGAAATCGGCATTGAAACTATCTGCCATCAAGCGCGCCAGCGTCGTCTTGCCAACGCCCGGCGGCCCCCACAGAATCATCGAATGCGGTTCGCCCGACTCAAAAGCCACGCGCAGAGGTTTGCCGGCACCGAGTATGTGCTGCTGCCCGATCACTTCATCGAGGCTATGCGGACGCAGTCGTTCAGCGAGGGGAATGAAACTCATGGATGAATGGTTTTTGCTTGGTCTGAAAATAAAAATCGACGCCAGTCGAAAAATCAGACTGGCGTCGCACTCTAGCATCGATCATGGTTGGCTGACTGTTTCAGCCCGGCAGGCAAACGCGTTACGCCGCAACTGCACAAGGCATTACTGAAAAACGTCTGCACCCTTCGGTACCGCAAACTTGAACTGATTGGCCGGCAGCGGCGGATTTTTCTCGAACTTGGTAAACGACAGCAGCGATACCTGCCCGAATGAATCACGCAACTCCATCGCTTCCGGCACGCCATTGCGCAAGCCGATGCCGATGTGATCGAAGGTTGTGTCCTTGGCTTTCGGTGTCGCTTCCAGCCATTCCAGACCATTCTTGGTACCGGCTTCTTTCAGCGTAAAGTTTTTTTCCAGGTCGTTGCTGCCGAACAGAATCGCGGCAGGCGAAGAACCGAGCGCATCACCCAGTTTCTTGATCGTCACCTGGTTTAAATCTTTATCGTAGATATAGAGTTTTTCGCCGTCCGCCTGCAGCAATTGCTCGTACGGTTTCTGATACGTCCAGATGAATTTACCCGGACGCGCAAACGTAAAAGTACCGGTCGATTTGTTGGATACCTTGGTGGTACCGCTATCGACCTTGACCAGTTGCTGGGTAAATTCGCCGCGTGCCGATTGCGTCGAAGAGACGAAGGATTTGAACTGATCGAGCGCAGCGGCATGCGCCTGCACGGTCCACAACAAGGCACCGGCAACCAGCGCCGTCGCAAACAAGGCGACACGCAAATCGATTGCTTTCGCAACCAGTGTTTTCTGTTTCATGTTTTTCGTCATAAGGTCTTTCTATTCAGCTGCATTCCCGGCAGGCACCAGAATTTCCCGGTTGCCGTTGGATTGCATGGTTGAGACCAGACCGCTCTGCTCCATCTGTTCCAGCAGACGGGCTGCGCGGTTGTAGCCTATGCGCAAGTGACGCTGCACCAGCGAAATCGAAGCGCGACGATTCTTCAGCACGATAGCCACGGCCTGATCGTACAAGGCATCCGCCTCCCCGCCAGCGCCGCCTTCTGCGCTCAGAGTCAGGTCGCCGTCTTCGACTACGCCTCCCTCCAGGATGCCTTCGATGTAGTTCGGTTCACCTTGCGATTTCAGATGATCGACCACGCGATGTACTTCTTCATCCGAAACAAAAGCACCATGTACGCGCACCGGCAAACCGGTACCGGGCGGCATGTACAGCATATCGCCCATACCCAGCAGCGCTTCAGCTCCCATCTGATCCAGAATCGTGCGCGAATCGATCTTGCTGCTGACCTGGAACGCAATCCGCGTCGGAATATTCGCCTTGATCAAACCGGTGATCACGTCTACAGATGGGCGCTGCGTCGCCAGAATCAAGTGGATGCCGGCGGCACGCGCTTTTTGCGCAATACGCGCGATCAATTCTTCCACCTTCTTACCGACAACCATCATCAGGTCGGCCAGCTCGTCGATGATGATGACGATGGTCGGCAGTTTTTCCAGCGGCTCCGGCGCATCCGGCGTCAGGCTGAACGGATTCGGAATTTTCTGTTCATTCTTTTCCGCTTCGGCGATCTTGGTGTTGTAACCGGCAAGGTTGCGCACACCGAGTTTGCTCATCAGCTTGTAGCGGCGCTCCATCTCATTGACACCCCAGTTAAGCGCGTGACCAGCCTGGCGCATGTCGGTGACGACTGGCGCCAGCAAATGCGGAATGCCTTCGTAAATCGACAGCTCCAGCATCTTCGGATCGATCAGGATCAAACGCACCTGATTCGGATCGGATTTATAGAGCAGCGACAAAATCGTTGCATTGATGCCGACCGATTTACCCGAGCCGGTCGTCCCTGCCACCAGCAGATGCGGCATTTTCGCCAGATCGGCGACGACCGGATTGCCGGCGATGTCTTTACCAAGTGCGATCGTCAGGCTGGAGCTGCTGTCGTTATAGACCTTGGAGCTGATGATCTCGGTCAGACGTACAATCTGGCGCTTCGGATTAGGCAACTCAAGCGCCATGTAATTTTTGCCGGGGATGGTTTCCACCACGCGTAACGAAGTCAACGATAAGGAACGCGCCAGATCACGCGCCAGACCGACAATCTGGCTGCCCTTGACGCCGGTGGCCGGATCGATTTCATAACGTGTAACCACCGGTCCCGGGTAGGCAGCGACCACTTTGGCCATCACGCCGAAGTCAGATAGCTTTTTCTCGATCAGACGACTGGTAAATTCCAGTGTTTCGATACTGACGATTTCCTGCGCCTGCGGCGCTTCATCCAGCAGTGACAAAGGCGGCAGATTGGTATCCGGCAAATCGTTGAACAGCGAAACCTGACGTTCTTTTTCCACCCGATCTGATTTTGGCACCGCGACGATTTGCGGCTCGATACGAATCGGTGGTGCATCGACAATTTTGGCGCGCTCGTTGACCACGACTTCTTCGCGCTTGACTGCAGCAACATGGCCCAGCTTGCGATCCTCGCGCGCACCGTGCAGATTGCGCACCGCCTGCAATATCAGCTCTATCGTTTCGCCTATGCGCTCGGCCACGCCCAGCCACGACACATGGAAAAACAGGCTGAAGCCCAGGCCGAACAGCAACAGCAGCAACAGGGTCGCGCCCATGAAACCAAAAGTGTTTTGTGCTGCATTGCCGAGCAATTCACCCAGTACACCACCCGGCGTGCGCGGCAATTGCGCCTTCAGCGTATACATGCGCAAATATTCCAGACCGACGCTGCCGGTCATCAGCAGAAAAAATCCGATGCCACGGACCAAACTCTCTTGACGATGTTCGGGTTCCGGTTCTTTTTTCAGTAAAAAACGTTGCGACAAACGGCGATAACCCAGCCATACCAGACGCAGGAAAAACACGCACAGCCACCACGCCGAGAAACCGAAAATGAACAGCAGCAGATCGGCCAGCCAGGCACCTGCCCGGCCGCCAAGGTTATGCAGCTTGGGAACGACATTCGCATGCGACCAGCCCGGATCGACAGGCGAGTAGGTCAGAAAAATCAGAATCAGGTACAAGGTAACGGCGGCCAGAACAAACCAGCGGGCTTCGGACAACAGCCGCACGAGTCTGCCAGGCAAAGGCTGGTCTTTTGTAGAGTTGGTCTTGCGTGTATAGGCTGGGCTTGGTTTCGTCATAAATCCGGATGCAGTGATACTAATATATTGAACTTGCAATTAAACACGCGAATCGCCATTGCGCGCAGCAAACGGCTGGCATGCGGAAAATCTGGCGGTACGCGGTTTCCTGCCGCCGCTCCTGCTGGCGTGGCTGGTTCGTCTATAATCTTAACCAGTTTTCCCGGGTTACACCGAATAATTCAAGAACAGCTTGAAATTTGATGCCGCAGCAACATATGTAAGCGACTGAACGCAGGTTTTACCAGCCCTGATCGCGTTTCCACTCACACTTTTACGATTAGTTACCAATGTCCAGCCCAAAACATGCCCACGTTTTAATTCTTGGCTCCGGCCCAGCCGGTTACAGCGCCGCAGTATATGCCGCCCGTGCCAATCTCAAGCCGGTCCTGATTACCGGTGTCGAACAAGGCGGTCAACTGATGACCACCACCGACGTGGAAAACTGGCCCGGCGATCCGCTGGGCGTGCAAGGCCCGGAACTGATGCAACGCCTGCTGCAACATGCCGAGCGCTTCAATACCGAAATCATCTTCGATCATATCCATACCACCAAGCTCGATGAAAAACCGATACGCCTGATTGGCGACATGGGTGAATACACCTGCGATTCGCTGATCATTGCAACCGGTGCGTCGGCGCAGTATCTGGGCTTGCCATCCGAACAGGCATTCATGGGCAAAGGCGTGTCAGCCTGCGCGACATGCGACGGTTTCTTCTATCGCGAACAGGAAGTGGCCGTGATCGGCGGCGGCAATACAGCGGTTGAAGAAGCGCTGTATCTGTCGAATATCGCAACCAAGGTCACACTGGTACACAGACGCGACAAATTCCGCGCCGAAGCCATTCTGATCGATCGCCTGATGGCCAAAGTCGCAGAAGGCAAGATCGAGATCAAATACAATCACACGCTGGATGAAATTACCGGCGATGACAGCGGCGTCACCGGCATCAACATTCGCTCTACCACCGATAACACCATCACCGCCATCAAGCTGCATGGCGTTTTCGTCGCCATCGGACACAAGCCGAACACCAGCATTTTTGAAGGCCAGCTGGACATGCACAACGGTTACATCAAGACCAAAACCGGGCTGGAAGGCATGGCAACCTCCACCAGCGTTCCCGGCGTATTTGCAGCCGGCGACGTGCAGGATCACATCTATCGCCAGGCAGTCACCAGCGCCGGCACCGGCTGCATGGCGGCACTGGATGCACAACGCTATCTGGAAAGTCAGGAATAAGCGCTTTCAGCACTTAAACCCGGTCACGCGAACATGGGCAATCACGCCCGTGTTCGCACATGTCATAAGATCGCGCACATCGTCTGAGGATCACCCACATGCCTGCTCCGCTCAAGGATTTTGCCGGACTCAAATCGCTGCAAAAGGATTTGAAGACGCGGGAAGAAGCGCGCCAGGCTGCCGAAGCAAAACGCATACAGGCAGAAAAAACAGCGCAACTCGAAGCCGATCTGTTCCGTCGCAGCATAGGCGAAGTTGCACCGCTCACACCGCCCGATAAAATGACGATAGCCGCGCCGCGCCCGCTGCCGATCGCACGGCAGCACCTGGCGGATGAACAGGCAGCATTGCGCGAATCTCTGTCCGATGAATTCACCATAGACACCCTGCTCGATACCGACGAAGCGCTCAGTTATGCGCGCAAGGGCATAGGCTCGGATGTCGTGCGCAAATTGCGGCGCGGACACTGGCTGATACAAAGCCAGCTCGATCTGCACGGCATGCGTACCGATGAAGCACGTGAAGCATTGGGGGAGTTTTTACGCACTGCGATCAAACGCGGCCTGCGTTGCGTGCGTGTCATTCATGGCAAGGGACTGGGCTCTGTAAACAAGGAGCCGGTGCTGAAACACAAGGTGCGTAACTGGCTGGCGCAAAAAGATGAAGTGATCGCTTTTTGCCAGGCCAGAGCTGCGGATGGCGGTGCAGGTGCGCTGGTTGTACTGCTCAGAGCAAGCTAGGCCTAAGCCGCATTGCGCAACGTAGTCATCGTCGTCACCTGCGTGATCTAAAGAGAATAAAAACTGCGGCATGCCGCAGTCTCCATTTCTCTTATTCGATTTTCCCGCCAGCCTGCTTTTACAGCGTTTATACGGCGTCGATACCCGTTTCACCGGTACGGATACGCACGACCTGCTCTACCGCCTGCACGAAAATCTTGCCGTCGCCGATTTTTCCTGTACGCGCCGCCTTGATAATGGCGTCAACTGCCTGCTCGACCACTGCATCATCCACCACCGCCTCAACCTTTACCTTCGGCAGAAAATCAACGACGTATTCGGCGCCGCGATACAGCTCGGTATGGCCTTTTTGACGACCGAAGCCCTTGACTTCCGTCACGGTCAGACCGGTCACGCCCACATCGGCCAAACCTTCGCGCACTTCATCGAGTTTGAACGGTTTGATAATTGCAGTAATTTGTTTCATTAATACTCCTTGAGGATTGCTCATCGATACAGCCAGTCTACGCCGCAGGCAACCGACGCCGGCAGATTTTATTCATTTTGCCATTATTCGCGGAATTTTGACGTGATCGGATAACGCCAGTCGCGACCAAAAGCGCGATGCGTGACGCGTATGCCGACCGGCGACTGGCGTCGTTTGTATTCATTGATCTTGATCAGGTGCGTAATGCGCGTCACATCTTCTGCGCGATAACCGGCAGCAATGATATCGGCCCCGCTTTGATTTTCTTCCATATACATTTGCATGATCGCGTCGAGGATGTCATACGGCGGCAGCGAATCCTGATCGGTCTGATCGGGCCGCAACTCGGCCGAAGGCGCACGCGTCAATATCCGTTCCGGTATCACGTCTGAAATGGTATTGCGGTAGGCACACAGCCGATACACCAGCGTCTTCGCAATATCCTTGAGCACCGCAAAACCGCCGGCCATATCGCCGTACAAGGTGCAATAACCGACCGCCATCTCGCTCTTGTTGCCGGTTGTCAGCACGATGGAACCATGCTTGTTCGACAGCGCCATCAGGATGGTGCCGCGTATGCGGGCCTGGATATTTTCTTCCGTCGTATCCTGCGCCAGCCCCTTGAATTCATTGACCAGCGTACGGTTGAAGGCCTCGAAGCAATCGTTGATGCCGATCTCGTCATAGCGCACGCCAACCCGTTCGACCATATCGCGCGAATCTATCAATGAAATTTCTGCGGTATAGGGCGACGGCATCATGATGGTACGCACCTTGTCCGCGCCCAGGGCATCGACTGCAACTGCCAGTGTGAGCGCAGAATCGACACCGCCGGACATCCCGATCAGGGCGCCCGGGAAACCGTTCTTGCCTATGTAATCGCGCACCCCCAGCACCAGCGCCTTGTAGACTTGCGCCTCGACCGACAGCTCTTCGACGATGGTGCCGTCCAGCGGCTGGCCGCCCCTGAATTCAACAATTTGCAAGTCCTCGACACAATGCTGCAATTGCGCACGCGTCTCGCCGGCCTGATCCAGCACAAAGGAATTGCCATCGAAAATCAGTTCATCCTGACCACCGACCAGATTCGCATACACCAGACTCATGCCGTGCGTCGTCACATTCGCATGCATCACCTCGACGCGCAAATACTGTTTGTTCATGTGATAGGGCGAGCCGTTGGGCACCAGCAGCACTTGCGCACCGGCCGCCGCCGCACGCGCCGGCGCCTGCGGGAACCAGGTGTCTTCGCAGATATTGATACCGAAGCGCACGCCTTTGACGTCAAACACCACGGCCTGATCGCAGGAGGAAAAATAACGCTTCTCGTCGAACACGGTGGCATTCGGCAAATCATGCTTGCAATAGGTGGCGCTGATTTTTCCGTTCAGCAGTACCGAAGCGGCATTGAAGCGCTGACCGTCTTTTTCAAACGGATGCCCTACCACCACGTGCAGATTTTTCAGCACGGCCAGATCGGCCGCCAGCGCCGCCAACGTCTCTGCTGATTTTGCGTAGAATGACTGACGCAGCAACAGGTCTTCAGGCGGATAACCGACCAGCGACAATTCCGGTGTCAACACGATATCGGCGCCCTGTTCGGCGGCGCGGCGGGAAAATTCAGCGATCTTCGCACGGTTACCTGCGAGATCACCCACCGTACTGTTGATTTGCGCAATGGCGACTTTAACTGTCATGACGTGAGTATTATCAGAAAAATAGTGAGTGCGAAAAATGCAGGGAAATGAAAAACGTGAAGTCTAAAAATGCATGGATAAAGCTGAATTGCCTGTGAACGAATCAAGCAAAGCATCTGCTAACGGATTTGGCAACGAATTGGCTAATTATCGCACGCGTATCGTTTCTTCTCTGTCAAAAATCGGCCAGCCCGCATGGGATGCGCTGGTTCAACTGCAGCCGGATGCCAATCCGTTTTTATCGTTCGCCTTTCTGGATGCCTTGCATGAAAGCACTTGCGCCTCGGCCAAGTCCGGCTGGCAACCGCAGTTCCTGACGATCTGGCGCGGCGAAGAACCGGCACAAGAACTGGTTGCCGCGCTACCCCTGTATGTCAAAAGCCATTCCTACGGCGAATACGTATTCGACTGGGCCTGGGCCGACGCCTACGAGCGCAACGGCCTTGAATATTATCCCAAGCTGCTTTCCGCCATTCCATTCACGCCGGTGACCGGCAGCCGTCTGCTGACGCGTGATGCGGAAGCCATGGCGGCGTTGATTGCAGCCCTGTTGGCGGTACAGCAAGGCAACTCCTTTTCTTCCACCCATATCCTGTACCCGCCGCCTGCACAGGCCGACATCCTGCGTGACGCCGGCTTCATGTTGCGCACCGGCGTGCAATTCCATTGGCTCAATGCAGGCTACAAGGATTTCGACGCATTTCTGGAAACGCTGGAACGCAAGAAGCGCAAGAATATCCGTGCCGAGCGACGCAAGGTACATGATGCAGGCGTGACTTTCCGCCATGTGCCCGGGCATGAGGCGAGCGATGCCGACTGGATTTTTTTCAAGCGCTGCTACGACCATACTTATGCGGCACATCATTCCACACCCTATCTGAATCTGGATTTCTTCCAGCGCATAGGCAAGACGATGCCGCAAAATATTTTACTGATCGTCGCCGAACAGGATGGCATGCCGATTGCTTCGTCCCTGTTGATCCACGACGAGAAAACTGTCTACGGCCGTTACTGGGGCGCAATAAAACATATCGATTGCCTGCATTTTGAAACTGCGTATTACCAGCCGCTGGAATTCTGCATCGCCAACAACATGGCCTGCTTTGAAGGTGGCGCGCAAGGCGAACATAAAATGGCACGCGGTTTTCTGCCGCAAAAAACCTGGTCCGCGCACTGGCTGGCGCATGCGGCATTTTCCAATGCCATCGAGGAATTTTTGCAGCGTGAGAGTGGCGGCATCGATACGTATATGGATGAGTTGAATGAACGCAATCCATTCAAGTTGTAGAAAATATTCACACGACAAATTTTTCGCATCGAACACTTGTTATATTCTCAACATCAAGGCATGCTGAACCCACGATGACATTTATTGCCACACTCCCCCCCGCCCCACAGACAAAACTTGTCCGTATCGGACGTTTTTCCGTCACACATGAACTGGGTCGCGGTTCTATCGGCGTGGTTTATCTGGCTCACGATCCCATCATCGATCGCGATATCGCCATCAAGACTTTCCGCAGCCGCCTGTCGCCAGTAGAAAGAAAGCTGCACGAACAGCAATTCATCAACGAGGCACGCGCGGCGGGACGCCTCGCCCACTCGAATATCGTCACGATCTACGAAGCTTCCAGCGAAGGCGATTCCACTTATATCGCGATGGAGTACCTACAGGGACGCGAGTTGAGCAAGCTGCTGAATGCCGGCCATCGCTTTACACCACAGGATGTAGCATCGATCGCGTGGAAAATTGCCGATGCGCTGGATCACGCGCACAAACATGGCGTGGTACATCGAGACATCAAACCGGCCAATATTTTTCTGGTGGCTGATCATCAGCCCAAGATCGTGGATTTCGGCATCGCCCGCACACCCAACAGAATTTCGGACCAGCCGCAAAAAAACAATGAACCGCATACGCTGTTCCAGGACAATATTATCGGCACGCCGAATTACATGTCGCCGGAACAGGCGCTCGGACTGAGCGCCGATGCGCGCACCGATATTTATTCACTGGGTGCGGTGATGTTTGAAATGCTGACCTTCCGCAAACCTTTCCAGGGGGAAGATACCGACAAGCTGTTGCAGCAGATTGCCTTCAAGGCAGCGCCGGAGCCGCACATGATAGAACCCGGCGTACCGCTGGCATTATCAAAAATCGTCGCCAAGGCAATGAGCAAAAAGGCTGACAAGCGCTATCAGACTGCAGAAGAAATGGCGCTCGACATCAAGCGCCACCTGAGGCGTACGCGCCGCGAGAACGAACGCACGTCAAAATCGATCGTCGATGTAGAACAACCGGCCAATGCTCCTGATTTCCATTCATCGCGCGTATTCTGGCCGGCGTGCGGCGTTGTAATCGCTGCCGCGATTGTCATCTATACATTATGGTTGCGCTAGATAGACGATCGTCACCAGCATGACCAGGCCAACAATAAAAAAAGCGCACCGAGGTGCGCTTTTTTTATTCACAAACAGCATGTCGCCGGATTTTATTTGGCGATGCTTTTCTTGTAGGATTCCACGCCGGACATAATCTCCGCCTTGGCTTCATCCGGGCCGACCCAGCCTTCAATCTTGACCCATTTGCCTTTTTCCAGATCCTTGTAGTGTTCAAAGAAATGCTGGATCTGGTGCAGACGCAGATCATTGATGTCTTCAGGTTTTTGCCAGTGGCTGTAGATAGGCAGAATCTTGTCGATAGGCACCGCCAGCAATTTTGCATCGCCGCCGGCTTCATCCGTCATCTTCAGCATCCCGATCGCGCGGCAACGCACGACAACGCCCGGATACAGCGGAAACGGTGTAATCACCAGCACGTCAACCGGGTCGCCATCATCCGACAGTGTTTGCGGAACGTAACCGTAGTTACATGGATAGTGCATCGCGGTACTCATGAAGCGATCAACAAAAATCGCGCCGGATTCCTTGTCAACTTCGTACTTGACCGGATCGGCGTTCATTGGAATTTCGATAATGACGTTGAAGTCGTTCGGCAAATCATTGCCGGCTGGGACGTGATTCAGACTCATGGTGTTTTCTCAAAAGTGGGGGGTGTAGTGCCAACCCGGAATTATAGCGGTTTTCATCACTTTGCCTTGACCGGCACCAGTGAAGAAAGCAGATGGAAACTGCCGGACAGCGAGCAAACCGGCAGCGGTACAGCAGAAATTCTTACTCTTGTATTTACTCTTGCTGGTTACAGAATCGTCGCAACCGCACATAAACGATAATGCGTAGCCGCTTCTTCCGTATGGTTCAGCGCTTCATGCAATTGCGCCAGTTTCAAATGTACTTCCTGCAGCATGCGTGGTCCGCTCGCATCCGACAGTGCCTGTTCCAATTGACGCTGCGCCTTGCCCCACAGGTTTTGTCGCAGACACAAAGTGCCCAGGGTCAAAGCCAGTTCGGGATCGGCCGGATGTTTTTTGGCCCATTCTTCGCAGCGTTCTATCTGCCCCAGCAAAGCCGGTGTGCCTTCGGCTGCTGCTGCTGCACGATAGGCGCGCAACAGTCTGTCATCCCACTCCACTGCCAGCGCTTTTTCCACAATCGCGCGCGCCTCATCCTGCAAACCACGCTTGCTAAATGCTTCTGCGGCACGGGCTGCAATAAACGGTTTGACGCGATCTTCCGCCGGAATACTCAGCCAGACATTACGTATCGCTTCCTCATCATTGGATGGATTTTTCAGCAAATCCTGATAGGCCAGTTCGCGCAAGCGGTTCGACAGCGTGGGATGCAGTGCGTTGTTCTTGTCCAGCGTGCGTACCAGGCGCAAGACTTCCGGCCAGTTCTCCGCGCGCTGATTTGCCTTGAGCGCCATGCGCAACGCGTGAATATGACGCGTGCCGTTGGCATTCAATTCCTTGACGACATCCAGTGCGAGTTCCGGCTGACGCTCATCCACCAGCAGTTCGATGGCCGTCATCAGGCGCGCCGTTTTCAGTGTCTGATCTTCTTCCACTGTCGCCAGCCAGGTATCGCGTCTTTCAGTCTGCTGCATGCGGTGCGCGGCGCGCGCCGCAATCAGTGCCGCCAAGCCGGCATTCTCTGGCGATTCGGTGGCACGCATCGCGGCTTTTTCTGCGTGGCCGAAACGACCTTCAAAATAAGCCTTCAGGGATTCGCGCAAGGCCTGATTGCCTTTGCGCTCCTGTTTATCGCGACGGTAAGCGGCGACGCGGCCCGGCATTCTTTGCGCCACGCGCAGCGTCTTCAGCACCAGATAGATGAGGAAAAACAGCAGGACGCCAAGCAGCAGGAAAAAGTTCAGCGACAGATCGATCCGGTACGGCGGATAGAAAAACACCACGTTGCCGGGATTGAAACGTGCCACAACCGCCAATCCGATGGCAGTGGCAAACAAGGCGATAAGCCAGAGAAATATGCGCATATTAAAAACAGGTGGCAATCATGGTTTAAAAAGCGAATCCTGAAACCGGGTTCAAGATAATCAACTCGAAAAGAATCAAGGCTTCGCTTTGTAGTTACGGACTGCGTTCAGACTTTCAGCCAAAGTAGGCATCTCGATTGCCAGATTGCTCGACTGTACCTGCTTCAGCATCGCCTGCGCGGTCTGCGTCTGCTTGGCACGTGTATCAAAATATTTGGCGATGCTGTCCTGCGACGCAATCATGTCGCTGCGGAAGGCCGCTTCATTGCGTGACAACAGGGCCAGACGCGCATTCAGCAAGCGCAGCTTCAGATTTTCACGTGCGTAATACGCCTGCGTCGGCGACAGCAGCAGGGCATCCGATGTTTCCACACTGCGCACGCGTATCAGTTGCTGGATTTCGCTCCACATTTCATTGGTCCAGCTTTCCCACTGGGCTTTTGCCACCGGCCACCAATCGTTTGCAACCGGCTCTTCAGCACTAGGTGCTTTCGCAGCTTTTACCTTGCTTGGAGGACGACGGTTTTTCGGCTCGCTGGCTGGCATAGCCGGTTGCTCGTCCGCCAGCAAAGGCATGGTGTCGATCTGCCCGATCACGCTATCCAGGCGCAGAGCGATGCCGGTCAAATCCAGACTCGGCAAGGCTTTCAGACGCTGAATATCATGCCCGATGGCACGTCGCACAGTAACGAATTGCGGCGTATCGGAACGCGACAGACGCGCATCGGCATTTTGCAGCGCAATCAGGGCACCTTGCACATTGCCGGCCAGTTGCAATTGCTGACTGGCGGTGGACAGGACCTGTTCGATTTCGGCCAGCGCCCAGTCTTCGCGTTTCTTGAACAAATCCTGATACAGCTGCTCCAGCGCGAGTTGCTGGCTTTGCGCTTCTATCTGTTTGCTTTCCAGCACATTCACCTTGGCCTGCAATTCGGTGACCGTTTCCTGCGCCGATTTCACGATGATCTTGGTTTCGCTATTGACGGCATCGCCGCTTTGCATGCGCCGCGCGACTTCATTGCGCACGCTGGAAAGCTCGCGATGCGAGGTCCACCATTGCGCTGCCAGCAGTACGGCCAGCACGATCAGCGCAATGTAAATCAGCGGCTGACGCGTCCTGGTGGAGGTATTTTCCTTGTGCAAGGGAGTGCTATCCGCTTTGATTTCAGGGGCGGATGCCGCAGCAGGAATTGCTGGCGGCGTGGATTCTGGAGAGTTCGGCATGTCGTTCATGTGCGAGATTGTAACGCGGCTAACAGTCCGTCGTCGCCTGATCTGGTAACAGTAATATTGCTGAAACCCAGCAACTGCGCGGTTTCAGCAATGCGTAGATGCGATGCGAATATTCTTTGCTGTTGCATTTTAGCGACGCTCTCCGCTTCATCGAGTTGTGCAACCATCTGCGTCAAAAAGCGCAAAGCTTCCGAACTGGTCACGATCCAATCGTTCTGACCATGCAATAAACGTTTCAGTTCGCGGCGGCGTGTTTCGTCGAATACCGGCGCCACTCTGCGGTAAGCGGCCAGCAGGGTTACCTGCGCACCGGCGGCGCGCAGGGCTTCACTCAACAGCGGCCGCCCGGTTTCGCCGCGCACGATCAATACCTGCTTGTTGCGCAAGGCGGGCAAATCCAGTTCTGTCAGTAAAGTTTCGGAATCGGTACGATCCGGATCGGTCGGACTGATGATGGTGCTGTTTTCCGCTGTCAAACCGTGCCTGGCCAATGCCAGCCGGCTACCCTCACCGACCACTGCCATCGGAATATCGCGCGGCCAACCGGCACGTGCAGCCAGCGCAGCATCAATTGCATTGGGACTGACGAAGGCAATCAGCGCATAGCCGCTGAGATCACGTAGCGCTTGCTGCAAGGGCACCTGATCCGCCAGCGGCAAAATATCGAGCAGCGGAAACACGGTCGCCTTGCGGCCCAGCGCAGTCACGCGCCGCGCCAGTTCACCGGCTTGCGCCAGCGGCCGCGTGATGACGACCTCGCCCAACACGGAATCAGGCATCCCCAGCGTCTTCCGTTTTGCAGGATGCCAGAATGGCGTCAGCTTCCTGCTGCTGCAACAGTTCGGCTATCTGTCCGCCCAGCGCTTCCGGCGCATGCGCTGCACCGTTCAGATCGGCACGTGCCACCCGCTTGCCGTCCGGGGTGGCGATCATGGCGCGCAAGCGCATGGTGCCGTTTTCTATCGTGGCAAATGCCGCCAATGGAATCTGGCAACTGCCGCCGAAATTCCTGGATACCGTGCGTTCCGCAGTGACCGCCTGCGCCGTCGCTTCATGGTTGAGCGGTGCCAGCCATTCCTGCAAATCAGCTCTGTCGGCATGAATTTCTATGCCCATCGCACCCTGCCCGGGTGCCGGCAGACTTTGTTCCGGATCAAGCACGGTGCGTATGCGTTGCGGCAACCCCAGCCGTTTCAGGCCGGCGGCAGCCAGAATGATGGCCGCATATTCGCCCTTGTCGAGCTTGCCCAGGCGGGTATCCAGATTGCCGCGCAACGGACGTATCACCAGTTTCGGGTAGCGCGCGGCGATCAGGGCCTGGCGCCGCAGACTGCTGGTGCCGACGATGGCACCATCCGGCAAATCATCCAGCGATGCATAGTCGTTGGAAACAAAGGCATCGCGCGGATCTTCCCGTTCCAGTACGGCCGCCAGCGCAAAACCTTCCGGCAGGGTCATCGGTACATCCTTCAGCGAATGTACGGCCAGATCGGCGCGCCGCTCGGCAATCGCCACTTCCAGTTCTTTGACAAACAGGCCCTTGCCGCCGACTTTGGACAGGGTACGATCGAGAATTTGATCGCCGCGTGTGGTCATACCGAGAATCTCGATCGAACACTGCGGATATAATAAGCCCAGTTTTTCGCGCACATGCTCGGCTTGCCACATGGCCAGACGACTTTCACGCGAGGCAATGACTAATTTTTTCGGGGGTGGAAATTTCAACGGCTTCTTTCGATTTTCTGCAAGTTCGGCGGTTTTTTCTGGCGCACCAGAACCTATCGCATCGCAGATTTTAGGTTAAGTCATTCTTGAAATTTTAGCATGCGCCTTCGCTCTATAGCCGACCCACTCCATCCTTATCATCCTCAACAAGCTGATTGCATTTTTCAACTATGGCAAAACAACTGAAAACTCCACCGCGCGCGCTCACCTCTTCCGCTGATAAAGATGCGCCACTCAAGGAAGATATCCGTTTGCTGGGACGCCTGCTCGGCGACGTCTTGCGCGATCAGCAAGGCGACGCTGTATTTGAAGTGGTGGAAACCATACGCCAGACTGCCGTGCGCTTTCGCCGCGAATCCGATGTGCAGGCCGGCGCCGATCTCAACAAGCTGCTGAAAAAACTCACGCGCGAACAAACCATTTCAGTGGTGCGCGCCTTTTCCTATTTTTCGCATCTGGCCAATATAGCCGAAGATCAGCATCACAATCGCCGCCGCCGCGCTCATTTGCTGGCAGGCTCTCACGCGCAGGAAGGCAGCGTCGCCTATGCGCTGGAAAAACTGCACAATGCCGGCGTCTCCGGCACCACGGTGCGCAAGTTTTTCAAGGATGCGCTGATTTCCCCGGTTCTGACCGCACATCCGACCGAAGTACAGCGTAAAAGTATTCTCGACGCAGAACATGACATCGCCCGCTTGCTGGCGGCACGCGATTTGCCAATGACGGCCAAGGAACGTGCAGACAATACCGAATTGCTGCGCTCGCTGGTCACCACGCTGTGGCAAACCCGCCTGCTGCGCTATTCGAAATTATCGGTCGAAGACGAAATCAATAACGCCCTGTCCTATTACCGCATTACCTTCCTGCGCGAACTGCCTGCACTGTACGAAGATATCGAAGCCGAGATCTCCGAACAATTCCCGCAACGTGCAAGCAGCGCCAATGCCAAGCACGAACTGCATTCCTATGTGCAAATGGGTAGCTGGATAGGCGGCGACCGTGACGGCAATCCCAACGTCAATGCCGACACCATGCAACTCGCGCTGGCACGGCAATCCACGACGATTCTTGAGTTCTATCTGGAAGAAGTGCATGCACTGGGCGCCGAATTGCCGGTCTCGACCTTCCTCGCCGGCGTCAGCCCTGAGGTACAGGCACTGGCCGACAAATCGCCGGATACTTCCGAGCACCGCGCCGATGAACAATATCGCCGCGCACTGATAGGCATGTATGCCCGCCTCGCGGCTACTGCACGCGCACAAGGCGCAACCGTGCTGCGCAAGGAAGTCGGGCCAGGCGCACCGTACGAAAGCGCTGCCGAATTTTCTGCCGACCTGCAATTACTGGTCGATTCGCTCAAGGAACGTCACGGCACCGTACTGATCAAGCCGCGCCTGGCTCCATTACTGCGCGCTGCAGAAATTTTCGGCTTCCATCTGGCCACGCTGGATATGCGCCAAAGCTCGGACGTGCACGAACGCGTCTTGAGCGAACTGTTCCAGCGCGCCGAAGTCGAGGCATCCTATGCCGACTTGCCGGAAGAGAAAAAAATCGCCTTGTTGCTGGCAGAACTGGATAAACCGCGCCTGTTGTATTCGCCGTATATCGACTACTCGGACGAAACCAATTCCGAACTCAACATCCTGCGTGCGGCCAGCGAGATCCGCAAACGTTACGGTTCACGCGCCATCCGCAACTACATCATCTCGCATACCGAAACCGTATCCGACTTGCTGGAAGTCCTGCTGCTGCAACGCGAAACCGGCTTGCTGCGTCCTGATACCGACGTCGCATCGGTCGGCGAAGTCGAACTGATGGTGATCCCGCTGTTTGAAACGATTCCTGATTTGCGCCTGGCCGCAAGCATCATGGAACAGGTCATGGCGATCCCTAAAGTGCGTCGCCTGATCGCCAAGCAGGGCCACCTGCAGGAAGTCATGCTCGGCTATTCGGATTCCAACAAGGACGGCGGCTTCCTCACGTCGAACTGGGAACTGTATAAAGCGGAAACCGAACTGGTGAATGTGTTCAACCATGCCGGCGTCAAGCTGCGCCTGTTCCATGGTCGCGGCGGTACCGTAGGTCGCGGCGGCGGCCCAAGCTATGAAGCGATCCTGGCGCAGCCACCGGGTACCGTGAACGGCCAGATTCGTTTGACCGAACAAGGCGAAATCATTGCATCGAAATTCTCCAATCCGGAAATCGGCCGCCGCAATCTGGCATTGCTGGTTGCCGCCACGCTGGAAGCCAGCCTGACACCGCCGCCATCCGATACCAAATCGGCGAAAAAACTCGCGGAATTTGAAAGCGTGATGGACGAATTGTCCCAGCTTGCCTACGACGGTTATCGTAATCTGGTGTACGAAACACCCGGCTTTACCGATTACTTCTTCTCGGCCACACCGATTGCAGAAATCGCTGAACTCAATATCGGTTCACGCCCTGCTTCACGCAAGGCAACCCGCCGGATTGAAGACTTGCGCGCCATTCCATGGGGCTTCTCCTGGGGGCAATGCCGCTTGCTGTTACCGGGCTGGTACGGCTTCGGCAGCGCCATCGAACAATGGCTGGAACAAGGCGAGAACAAAGCCAAACGTGTTGCAACGCTGCGCGCGATGTTCAAGGAATGGCCATTCTTCGTCACGCTGCTGTCGAATATGGACATGGTCTTGTCGAAGACCGACCTGGCTGTCGCCTCGCGTTACTCGGAAATGGTGGTTGACCGCAAACTGCGCAACAGCATTTTCAAACGCATCGTGGCAGAACATGAGCGCACCTCGGCTTGCCTGACCCTGATCACCGGCAAGAAAGAACGTCTGGCGAATAACCCATTGCTGGCACGTTCGATCAAGAATCGCTTTGCCTATCTCGATCCGCTGAATCACTTGCAGGTTGAGTTGATCAAACGTCACCGTGCTTTGATGCGCGATGGCAAGGTGGATGATCGCGTACGCCGTGGTATTCACCTGTCGATCAACGGTATCGCTGCCGGCTTGCGTAATACCGGCTAAGTGATTTCTGCAGCAATAAAAAAGGAAGCGCATGCGCTTCCTTTTTTATCGTCTGAACACCAGCGAATGTCGCTAACGCACCAGAGCCTTGACTGCCGGCCACTGACGGCGTGAAATCGGCAAGCGATCGCTGATGCCGTGCAAAATCACTTGCCATGATTCCTGCGCACGATCGCCATCGTTGCTGCTCTCGTTATCCATATCCACCGGCTGCTGCCCGCGCTCCACACCGGCAATCGCATCACGCGCAACCAGCGCATTGCGATGCACGCGTATGAATTGCCGGGAAAATTCCTGTTCCAGCGCGGACAACGCCCCCTCCAGCAGATACTCGCGCTCGCGCGTGCGCAAGGTAACGTATTTCGCTTCCGCCTTCAGATACAAGACTTCATTGACCGGTACCAGCAACAGGCGTCCGCGTTCCTGTACCGAGAAATTTCTGCGCACGGTTTGCAGCGTACTCGCTGCGTCCGTAATTAATTTTCTCTGCGCTCCTGCATTCTGCTTCAAGACATGCACGCGCCGGATCGCATCCGCCAGACGTGCCGCGCGTACCGGCTTGAGCAGGTAATCGAGCGCATGCACCTCGAAAGCCTGCAGCGCATATTCGTCATAGGCGGTGACGAATATAATCGCTGGCGCCGCCGCTTCATTCTGTGCCAGATGCGCCGCCATCTCTATCCCTGTCATGCCGGGCATTTGCACATCCAGCAGCACGATGTCCGGCGCCAGTTCGGCAATCAGGTCCAGCGCCTGTTGCGCCTGCGACGCTTCGCCCACCAGCTCATGCGGGCATTCAAGCGCGATATCCGACAGCAGCGTCGTCAGGCGTGCACGTGCCGGCGCTTCATCATCAACGATGAAGATGCGCGGCATCATGCGCCCGCCTTGCGATAGGGAAAATGAAGATGCAATTTGAATTGCCCCTCCGTCACCTGCGTCGTCAATTGCGCCTCCATATCGTATAAAAGCGTCAGGCGTTCACGGATGTTATCCAGCGCCATGTGATTGCCGGTCGATACAGCCCTGGCGTGGAAAGGATTGCTCATCACGACTTCGATGCGGTCGCGCACGCGGCTGATGGCGATCCTGATCAGCGCCGTATCGGTCGACGGTTCGACACCGTAATGCACGGCGTTTTCCAGCAGAGGTTGCAACAGCAATGTCGGCACCGTCGCCCGCTGCAGGCTGTCGCCGGAAATATTTTCCATATCCCATGCGACCTGCAAGCGTTCGCCCAGTCTGATTTTTTCTATAGACAGGTATTGCATGCCTATCCTGATCTCATTGCCCAGCGTCGTGATATCGCGCGCATCGCGCATCAGGATGCGGAACAGGTCTGCCATATCTTCCAGTGTGCTTTCTGCACGCCGTGGTTCGGTGCGTATCAGCGACAACACCGCATTCAGACTGTTAAACAGAAAATGCGGGCGTATGCGGGCCTGCAATGCCTGCAACCGCGCCTCGGCCAGCGCCGGTGAAAAAGCACGTGTACGCAATTCAAAATAGTGCTGCAGGCCTATACCGAACAACGCCGCACACACCACCCCTTCCGGTGCCGATAAGCGACTCAGGCTGATCATGCCGTTTGCATCGTTGAGCAGATAATGAATGAGCAGACCGGTAATCGCCGCCGGCAGCAAGGCGCAGGCCAGACGCTGCCCCCATGGTGGAATGGTTTTGATCAGCCGGCGCAAGCCGCACAAGCCAAACAGGGACAGCAGGCTGGCCAGTTCGACCAGCATCGACGCTTCGACAAAGGCCAGCAAACCCGCATACACGCTGGCCGCATTGATCAACATCACCGCCAGCACAACGCCGTTGACGAACAGCAGCGACTTGACCATGATGCCGATGTTGCAACAATCGGGAATCACGATCTCGATAGGCTTTGCCGGCGTGGGATCTGACAATGGCTGCATGGTTAAGGATTTATCACGGCTGTGTGTGGGATTGCGCGGTTGGGTTGATCTATAATCGCGTATTCATCAGGAACCAATTATGACAGCACAACTCTCCAAAAAAAGCGAAGCCTGGTCGGCCCGCTTCAACGAACCCGTTTCGGATCTCGTCAAGCGCTACACCGCCTCGGTATTTTTCGACAAACGTCTGGCACAGGTCGATATCCAGGGTTCGCTCGCTCATGCGGAGATGCTCGCGCATCAGAATATCATCAGTCAGGAAGACCACGCTGAAATCAAACGCGGCATGACGCAGATTCTGGAAGAAATCACGGCCGGCAAATTCGAATGGCTGCTGGATCTGGAAGACGTTCATCTGAACATAGAAAAACGCCTGACCGAACTGGTAGGCGACGCTGGCAAACGCCTGCATACCGGCCGTTCGCGCAACGATCAGGTCGCCACCGACATCCGCCTGTACGTACGCAGCGAGATCGACAATATCGTCGGCCTGCTGCGTGACTTGCGTCTGGCGCTGCTGGATCTGGCGGAAAAACACGCCGATACCATCCTGCCCGGCTTCACGCACATGCAGGTGGCGCAGCCGATCACGTTCGGCCATCACATGCTGGCTTACGTCGAAATGTTCAGCCGCGATGCAGAGCGCATGCAGGATTGCCGCAAACGCGTCAATCGCCTGCCGCTGGGCGCAGCAGCGCTGGCCGGCACCACCTTCCCTATCGACCGCGAACGCGTGGCAAAAACGCTGGGGTTCGATGATGTCTGCCACAACTCGCTGGATGCTGTTTCAGATCGCGACTTTGCAATCGAATTCTGCGCCGCTGCCGCACTGATCATGACGCACGTGTCGCGCATGTCGGAAGAACTGGTGATCTGGATGAGCCCGCGCGTCGGCTTCATCGACATCGCCGATCGTTTCTGCACCGGCTCGTCGATCATGCCGCAAAAGAAAAACCCCGATGTACCTGAACTGGCACGCGGCAAGACCGGCCGCGTCAATGGTCATCTGATCGCCTTATTGACCCTGATGAAAGGCCAGCCGCTGGCCTACAACAAGGACAATCAGGAAGACAAGGAACCACTATTCGATACGGTCGACACCGTAGTCGATACACTGCGCATCTTCGCCGATATGGCGACTGGCATCACCGTCAAGCCCGATGCGATGCGCGCCGCTGCCTTGCAAGGTTATGCAACCGCTACCGATCTGGCCGACTATCTGGTGAAGAAGGGCCTGCCTTTCCGCGATGC
Source organism: Herminiimonas fonticola (assembly GCF_040395855.1). Taxonomy (GTDB): domain Bacteria; phylum Pseudomonadota; class Gammaproteobacteria; order Burkholderiales; family Burkholderiaceae_D; genus Oxalicibacterium; species Oxalicibacterium fonticola_A. The sequence goes on from NZ_JBEBPO010000004.1 coordinate 51,985, forward strand.
GCATGAAGCAGTTGCGCATGCAGTACGCGCCTGCGTCGATCGCGGCATAGATCTGAGCGATCTGACGCTGGAAGAAATGCAGGTATTTTCCAAACTGATCGAAACCGATATTTTCGAAGTACTGACGCTGGAAGGCTCCGTTGCAGCACGTAATCATGTGGGTGGAACAGCGCCGCAACAGGTACGAGCGGCCATCGCCCGGCATCGCGCCAAGCTGGCTTGATGCAACTTTGATAAATGCTTCATTGAATCTCTGGACTCTAAAAAATCCAGAGATTTTTTTATCCGTTTTTGATCTGTTTGCTAGTTTGTAATTCATTGCAAGCGCATTATTTTTCGACAGGAATCATGCAAGAGCCAGCGATCATTTGACCTATGTAATGTTGGTGTCAGTTAAAGGCTGTATCTTCTCGTTTATGATGATGGGATAGATGTGCGTATCCCAAGAACATAACAAGCAAAAGCTGCTGTACGGGAACAAAAGAGAAAAGCCCAGGCTTATGTTTTATTCAATTTCAATCTGGAGACAAAAGAATGTCTTTTTTACTATCGCTCTCGCGATTCATTGATGACCTCAATGAAAAAATTGGCCACGGCATTAGTTGGGCTTTGCTGCTTGCCGTCATTATCTGCAGCGGCAACGCTGTCGTACGCTATCTTTTCAATATGAGCTCGAACGGCTGGCTGGAAATTCAATGGTATTTGTTTGCTGCCATCTTTTTGCTGGCAACTTCCTACACCTTGCGTCGTAACGAACACGTGCGCATCGATGTCGTCGTTTCTCATTTTTCCAAACGCACGCAAGTCTGGATCGACCTGATCGGCTTCATCGTCTTCCTGATGCCTGCCACCTTGCTGATTTTGTATTACGGCACACCCTATGCCTGGATCTCCATCCAGAATCAGGAAGTATCCAGCAATGCCGGCGGCTTGATCGTATGGCCGGTCAAATTGTTGATCCCGCTCGGCTTTATTCTGCTGGCCTTGCAAGGCATATCGGAAATCATCAAGCGTATCGGCTATCTGAAAGGCCTGGTTCCTGCCAGCGCATTCGAGAAGCAAGCCGCTACCCCGGAAGAAGAAATTGCGGCGATCAAAGCTGCCAATCAAATTAACTGATCGCCAGGAACACTCATGACTGAATTTCTCATTGCGAACATGGCCCCGGTCATGTTCGGCGCACTGGTCGTATTTTTGCTATCCGGTTTTCCGGTTGCCTTTTCTCTCGCCGCCAACGGCTTGTTCTTCGGCCTGGTCGGCATCGAACTCGGTTTGCTGAAACCTGAATTATTGCAAGCTTTGCCGAATCGTATTTTCGGCATCATGTCGAACGACACACTGCTGGCGATTCCATTCTTCACCTTCATGGGGCTGATTCTGGAACGCTCAGGCATGGCCGAGGATTTGCTCGATACCATCGGCCAGTTGTTCGGGCCTTTGCGCGGCGGCGTTGCCTATGCGGTTATCTTCGTCGGCGCCTTGCTGGCGGCAACCACCGGCGTGGTCGCTGCTTCCGTCATTTCGATGGGTCTGATTTCCCTGCCCGTCATGCTGCGTTACGGCTACGATAAAAAGATTGCCACTGGTGTCATTGCTGCATCCGGTACGCTGGCGCAGATCATTCCTCCGTCGCTGGTGCTGATCGTCATGGCCGATCAATTGGGCCGCTCTGTCGGTGATATGTACCAGGCTGCTTTCGGCCCCGGCTTGATGCTGACCGCGATGTACGCCGGTTACGTGCTGATCATCTCGATAGTCAAACCGAAATGGGTACCTGCACTGCCGGTGGAAGCGCGCAATCTGCGCCAACCGGACGGAAAAAGCGGTGTCCTTTCCCTGTTCGTCTTGATCATTGGAGCCGCTGTCGCCTGCTTCGTGATTGAAGAAATCCTGCTGGCCAGCAATCCAAAACTGCATGCCGATGAAGGCATTATTTACGCCGCAACACTGAGTATTGCCGGCGCCTTTCTGGTTGCATACGTCAATCGCAAAATGAAACTGGGCCTGCTGTCGAGGATCGCAGAGCAAGTGGTATTCGTACTGGTACCACCGCTGGCGCTGATTTTCCTGGTGCTCGGCACGATTTTCGTTGGTATTGCCACACCGACTGAAGGTGGCGGCATGGGCGCATTTGGCGCACTGGTGCTGGCATTGATGAACCGCCGCTTGTCGTGGGATTTGCTGAAGCAGGCAATGAACTCGACTTCGCGCCTGTCCTGCTTCGTCATGTTCATCCTGATCGGCTCCAGCGTGTTCGGTCTGATCTTCCGCGGCGTCAATGGCGATCTGTGGGTAGAACATCTGCTGACCTCTCTGCCGGGCGGTACCGCCGGTTTCCTGATCGTGGTCAACATCCTGTTCTTCGGCCTCGCCTTCTTCCTCGACTTCTTTGAACTCGCGTTCATTCTGGTACCGCTGGTAGGTCCGGTCGCAGAAAAAATGGGCATCGACCTGATCTGGTTCGGCGTACTGCTGAGCGTGAACATGCAAACCTCGTTCATGCATCCACCGTTCGGCTTCGCCTTGTTCTATCTGAGATCGGTGGCGCCGAAGGAAGTGAAAACGTCGGATATTTACTGGGGCTCAGTACCGTTTGTCGTGATTCAAGTGATCATGGTCACATTGATCATCGCCTTCCCGAAACTGATCTCGGTCGACAAGAAAACCGATATGCACGAGAAGATCGAACTCCAGATCGATATGGGTGAAGGCCAGGAATATGGTTCACGCGGCGGCATGGATCTGAATTTCTCCGGTGGTGACAGCAAACCTGAAGAAACGACTGAAGAAGCTCCGGCACTGAACTTCTCTGAACCAGACAAGAAGTAAGCAGCTTTTGCTCCTGACAATCCCGCACGATTCGCTCTGCGGGATTTTTTTATGGCTGACACAAGGAGCGATTTCCCCCCTCCACCATTTCTACCGCTTGCCTATTTACAGACGAAAAAAAACCGCAGGGATAAGCCTGCGGTTTTGATAAAACAAGAACTGCTTATTTGCGACCGATCATGAAGTTCTGGATCGGTGCTTCAGCAACCGAAGCCCATTGGTTCTGATCCTGACGGAAACGCTTCCATGGTTCGTAGATCTTCTTGAACTTGGCATTTTTGCTGGCTTCTTCATCCATCGTTTCCACGGCAGCCTTGTAGCAAGCTTCCATGATCGGCTTGGAGAACTGACGCAGCTTGACGCCGTTTTTCAACAAGCGTGCCAATGCGGCCGGGTTGCGTGAATCATATTCCGCTTGCATGACGACGTGCGCTTCATACGATGCTGCTTCGACAGCTGCCTGATATTGCTTAGGCAGTTTTTCCCATTCCTTGATGCCGATGTAGAACGACAGTTGCAGACTTGGTTCCCACCAGCCTGGTGTGTAGTAGAACGGTGCAACCTTGTTGAAGCCGAGTTTTTCGTCATCGTAAGGTCCGATCCATTCTGCTGCATCGATCGTGCCTTTTTCCAGCGCAGGATAGATGTCGCCGCCAGCGATCTGTTGCGGCACGACGCCGAGTTTTTGCATGACGCGACCGGCGAAACCACCGATACGCATTTTCAAACCATTCAGATCTTTTACTTCCTTGATCTCTTTACGGAACCAGCCGCCCATCTGGGTACCGGTATTACCGCCCATAAAGTTGACAATGCCGTAATCCTTGAAGAAAGCACGTGTCAATTCACGACCGCCACCCTGGTCGAACCATGCGGTTTGCTGACGCGAAGTCAGGCCGAAAGGGACGACTGCGTCGAATGCGAATGTAGGATCCTTACCGAAGTAATAGTAAGAAGCCGAGTGACCGATTTCAACTGTACCCGCTTGCACAGCATCCATCACTTGCAATGCCGGAACGATTTCGCCGCCGGCGAAAGGACGGATATTGAATTTACCGTCAGTCAGTTGAGAAACACGTTTGGTGAACACATCGGCTGCACCGTAAATCGTGTCGAGCGATTTTGGGAAACTGGAGGCCAGGCGCCAGTTAATCGTCGGATTGGTTTGTGCAAAAGAAGGCACGGCAACGGCACCTGCCGATGCGCCTACAGCTGCTTTCTTAAGGAATGAACGACGTTCCATTTTGTCTCCTGATTGGTTAACGACAAGACTTCTATCAAACATTTTCATCTTTAAAGAGGATGAAAATGCATAATAAAAATGAGGTTGTAAGTGTTATGTAAGCAGCGCGAAGTAGAAAATATTTTGCAGCTTTACACTCTAAACAACTGTCATAACCATACTACGAAAACGTCGTATTAACCACCAGCAACCACCATATTTTCAATCAATATCGAACCCGTGTTTTTCGTCCCGCGCACCAGCGTATCGGCGCCGATTGCAACTACCTGCATGAAAATATCTTTCATGTTGCCGGCAATCGTGATTTCTTCCACCGGGTACTGAATCACGCCCTTTTCCACCCAGAAGCCCGAGGCACCGCGCGAATAATCGCCCGTTACATAATTCACACCCTGGCCCATCAATTCAGTCACCAATAAACCGGTGTCGAGTTTTTTCAGCATGGCTTTGAAATCGTCAGTCGATTTCGTCAACGAAGAACTCATCGTCAGATTATGCGAGCCGCCGGCATTCCCGGTGGTCTGCATGCCGAGCTTGCGTGCGGAATAAGTCGATAGAAAATATCCCTGCACCACGCCGTCTTTCACCACATCGCGACGGCTGGTTTTAACGCCTTCTTCATCGAACGGCGAGGAACCGACTGCGCCGATGACATGCGGATCTTCGGTAATTTGCACATGCGATGCGAATGCAGATTTGCCGAGCGAATCGAGCAGGAAGGTGGATTTGCGATACAGCGCACCACCAGACACTGCCTGCACGAATGCGCCGAGCAGGCCGGCCGCCAGCGGCGCTTCAAACAGAACCGGGCATTTGCGCGTATCGAGCTTGCGTGCATTCAGGCGTGCCAGTGCGCGTTGCGCGGCATAACGTCCGATGGCTTCCGGTGCTGCCAGCTTGGCTGGATCCCGCATCGACGAATACCAGTCGTCGCGTTGCATATTGCTGCCTTTGCCGGCAATCGGCGCGACCGAAATGGTGTGACGCGAGTAGGGATAACCACCGATAAAGCCGCGCGAATTGGCGGACACAAAATGCGATTGCTGGGCGTAGACGCTGGCGCCTTCGCTGTTGGTGATCCGCTTGTCGACGGCAAAGGCAGCCGCTTCACCGCGCTTCGCCAGCTCGACTGCTTCTTCCGTCGAAATCAGCCATGGATAACACAATTGCAAGTCGCGTGGATTGCGTTCCAGCATGTCTTCATCCGGCAAGCCGGCGCAATCGTCTTCTGCCGTGAATCTGGCAATGTTGTACGCCGCTTCGACCGTATCCTTCAATGCCTGTTGCGAGAAATCCGAGGTGCTCGCATTACCGCGCCGGATATGGCGCTCTTCGCCCAGATAAACCGTGACGCCCATGCCCTTGTCTTTGTTCTGTTCTATCGTTTCCACGCCACCCTTGCGTACTGAAACCGACAAACCGCTGCCTTCACTGATCTCGACAGCTGCATTGGATGCGCCTTTTTCCTTTGCGTAACGCAAAACATCCTGTGCAAGTTGCTTTAACTGATCTTGACTATGTATAAACACTGAATCGCTCATGGGGGTCGTTTTCTTCGGGAATGCGTATAAAACAGTTATGATAGCAGTCGTTTACAGAATGGCTACGCGCCTTATCAATTCCCATCATGCCAAATCCAAATCGAGGCTCCTGCGGCTTCCAGTCCACCGAATTCGAGCAGGAATACGAGCGCCCATCCAAATCCGAACTCAAACGCCAGATGACCGCCTTGCAAAAGCTGGGGGCTGAACTGATTGCCGAACCGCGCGACCGCGTCAAACGCGTGCCTATGCCGGAAGATGTGCGCGAGGCCATCCTCGAATGCCAGTTGATCAAGGATCACGAAGGACGCCGTCGCCAGTTGCAATATGTAGGCAAAAAAATGCGTTCGCTGGAAGAACACGAAATCGCTGCCATCCAGAAAATGCTCGACAGCTGGAAAGGTGCATCCAAGTCCGAAACAGCAGCCTTGCATGCGATCGAACGCAAGCGCGACAAACTGCTGGCCGACGACAAGGCCTTGACTGTTTTACTGGAAGAAAACCCGCAACTGGATGCACAACAACTGCGCACCCTGATCCGCAATGCACGCAAGGAACAAGCCGAAAGCAAACCGCCGAAAGCGTATCGCGAAATTTTCCAGATTTTGAAATCCCTGCAAGCTCCGGCTGCACAACCAACGGATGACGAAGACGATGCCGAAGAAGACGAATCCTGATGAATTGAAAATCGGCCTGGTGTCGATTTCTGACCGCGCCTCCAGCGGTGTATATGAAGACCAGGGCATCCCTGCCTTGCAAGCCTGGTTCACCGCTGCACTCAGTAGCGCATGGACAATGGAAACCCGCCTGATCCCGGATGAACAGGCGGCAATTGAAAAAGCGCTGATTGAACTGGTCGACGTTGAGCACTGCGATCTGGTGATCACCACCGGCGGCACCGGCCCGGCCCGACGCGACGTAACGCCCGAAGCCACCATCGCTGTCGGCACCAAGGAAATGCCCGGCTTTGGCGAACAGATGCGCCAGATCAGCCTGCACTTCGTTCCGACCGCGATCCTGTCACGGCAAGTAACGGTCATCCGCGAGACCACCGACCACGCGGCACTGATCATGAACCTGCCCGGCCAGCCGAAATCCATCAAGGAAACGCTGGAAGGCTTGAAAGATGCAGACGGCAAGCAACTCGTAGGCGGCATCTTTGCAGCGGTGCCTTATTGCATAGACCTGATGGGCGGCCCTTACGTTGAAACCAATGAAGCCATCTGCAAGGCATGGCGTCCCAAGCATGCAATCCGTCCGCCTGCTGCAAAATAAAACTACTCGATCACTTTTAAATCAACTTTCCTTTTTCCGTAATTTCATTCCTGATCATGACTCTGAAAACCGTCGAACTCGCCACCGCCCCCAACCCTACCGTTTCCATCATCTGGATGCATGGCCTGGGTGCCGACGGCAATGACTTCGTTCCTATCGTCAAGGAACTGGACCTGACAGGCTGCCCTGGCATCCGCTTCGTGTTCCCGCATGCACCGATGCTGGAAGTCACCATCAACGGCGGCCGCATGATGCCGGCCTGGTATGACATTTCGGCGACTGAATTTGGTCGCGACGACGATGAAAAAAGCGTGCGCGATTCACAAGCCGACATCAATGCATTGATCGCCCGTGAAAAGGAACGCGGCATCGCCGCCGATAAAATCCTGATCGCCGGTTTCTCGCAAGGTTGCGCAATGACCTTCCAGACCGCACTGCGTCACCCGGAAAAACTCGGCGGCCTGCTGTGCCTGTCCGGTTATCTGCCGCTGGAAGATTCGTTTGAAGCAGAACGCAGCGCCGCCAACCAGCACACACCCATCTACTACTGCCATGGTCGCGACGATCAGGTGATTCCCATCAAGCGCGCGCAGCAATCGCTGGCCTTGCTGCAAAAGCATGGCTACGACGTTGAATGGCATGAGTACGACATGCCGCATTCGGTGTGCATGGAAGAGATCATTGATATCAGCAACTTCCTGAAGCGCGTATTGGCTTGAGATTTTTTATTTGATTGATGATGAAAGACGCGCTTGACGCGTCTTTTTTTT